>DXZL01000001.1 GCA_019419725.1 Veillonella sp.
GCACCATCAAATGTATCATCGTACATTAAACCGCCACCAATTGTTTGTTGGAAACGACCACCTTTAGCAGATACGCTATTACCAAATTTGTGATCTACATAAGCACGATCGATTGTCGCATCAGCACCTTTTGTGGAGTCACCGAATTCGTAATTACCTTTTACACGAACAACAGCTTCAGTTTTATCATTAACTTTACCATTGAATTGAACACGTGCACGTCCATCTGTTAAGGATTTGCTATTAGCTTTATAAACGCCTTTATCTTCAGAGCCTTGGTAACGGATACGAGCATCACCAGTTACTTTTACATTACCTACGCGATCTTCCAAACGAGATACGCGTACGCCCAAACTGTTCAACTCATTGGAGAACTCATCTGCCAAGCGGTTAATCATGGCTTGTTGTTCTGCATTAGCGCGATCTTGGTTAGCCATTGCTTTAGCTACCATTTGAGCCATTTCATAACGAGTGATATTGTTTTGGCCTTTGAAAGTACCATCTGGGTAACCATTAACGATACCAGATTGTGCTAATTGAGATACTGCTTGGTATGCCCAGCTATCTGGAGTTACATCGGAGAATGGGTTTGCAGCGAATGCTGTTGTTACACCTAATACTGCTGTTGCTGCAAAAATTGTTGCGAATTGTTTTTTCATAATGAATTCCTTCTTTCTTATAAATAAGAATTTATAGTATCAGAAGACATTCACTGTATAAGTGGTATAACTATGAAAGATATATTAGGAGTGTCCACGTTTCCTCGACTATATTATCTATCACAGCCTCACCTCTTTATTAGTGGTGCCTTGCTGTGATTAGAATATATCACCGTCCAAATTTTTTGTAAAGCATTTTATACAACTAAATTTGATGAAATTTCTTTCATGAATAAAAATGAGCTTATAAACATAGATTTCATCTATATTTCTTGAAATTAAATTTTATACAATTTCATTTTATTTCTTAAAAATATGACAAAATCAGACACAAAATTCATAATTTTTAATTACTATAATTAATATAAAGTGTATATATTAATACATATTTTTAATATATTGCTTTCAATACCTACTATTAAATAGAAAAAGCCTCCCTATAGTAATACTATAGGAAGGCTTTTATAAGCATTAAATTGCATAGGATACAAAACCTAATACGTGATCAACTGGAACAGGACCGATAAAACGACTATCGCTAGAGTGATTTCGATTGTCCCCCATCACAAATACATGCCCTTCTGGAACAGTAACCGGTGTAGAACGTGTATAATTCATTATTGTATCTTTAGTATATGGTTCTTGTAATTGTTCACCATTACGCCATACATGACCATCTTTAAACTCTAATACATCACCTGGACGACCAATAACACGCTTAACCCATACATCATTTGTTTGAGCAGCTTTATTAAAGACAGATGCATAGTTCATCAATGGTTCTTCTACATCATCTACCCAAGTACGTGCACGATTAACACGACTATCAATGATTACAATTTGTCCATAATTTGGCATTTCATTCATAATATGATGCCACTTCGTTACAATTAAATATTGACCATTATGTAGTGTATCCTCCATTGATTCACCAGATACCCGTGTTGGTTGAATCAAGAAGATATGGATTACCATAGCAATAACCAATGCTAATACAATGGCATAAATCCAATCTAATATTTCTTTTACTATTTTATTACTCATATTAACCCCTTAATGACCGTTTTTTGTAAATCTACCACCAAATACATCATGTACATCCTGAATCGTAATAAATGCCGATGAATCTACTTCATAAACAGTATTTTTTAACCTCATAATCTCAAGTCTTGTCACCACAGAATACAAAACATGTTTAGGTTGCTTTAAATAGCCCCCTTCACCATACATGATGGTAACACCACGATTTAGGTTCGCATTTAATGCATCTGCAATCTTTTTAGAATTCTCTGCATCGGTAATAATCATGACCCCTTTAGATTCATCAAGGCCTGTAATTGTAATATCAATCATCTTATAGGCAATGAAGTATGCAATCAAGGAGTACATAGCACTATTCCAACTATATACAAAACCCGCTGCGCCGAGAATAATAAGATTCATGGCCATTACGATTTCACCTACAGAGAAGGTTGAACGTTTATCAAATATAATGGCTACGATTTCAGAGCCGTCCAAAGAACCACCGTTACGTATAATGAGGCCAACCCCAATGCCTAAGATGATACCACCAAAGATAGATCCTAAAAATGGATCCGATGTAATCGGTGTGAAATCATGAGCAAAGGTTGAAAAAATAGCCATCCATACGATGGAGAACAGTGTAGAAAATGTAAAGTTTTTACCGTTAGCTCTATAGCCAAGATACAAAAAAGGCAAGTTCAAGAGTACAACGAAAATACTGAAAGAAATTCCTGAAAGCTCTGCAGCCATCAAGGAAATACCAACTACACCACCATCGATGATGCTATTCGGTACTAAAAATAAATCTAAGCCTATGGTGTAAATTAAGGCCCCTAAAATCATCATTAAACAACGCATAATAAAGTTTGACCAGTTATGCGTTGAAGTTTCATTTGTCATGCACTTCTCCTTTACCGTACAACTGCTCCATAGCATGTAATCTCTTTTCTTCTAACTCACTAGCGTCTATAATGTCCCCTTGCATATCATTAGCAGCTTGACGTAACTGTTTTGTATACCGTAAGCCAATAACAAAGGCTGTTAAATCATCTACCGGCTCCGGCGGAAATTGCATAGACGTAGGGATAATCTTACGCCATCCTGTAGGAGGATTATATTTCCAATATAATTTACGAGCCTCCTCTGTGCTATGCGATTCATCAATTAAGCTAGTAGTGATTCTGTGATTTCGTCCAATTTGTTGAAGAGATGGATATAAATATTTATGATTTGTACCATTTCCACATACGATATGAACAATGCCATAATATTCAGTTAATGTACGTTCAATTTCATCATTGAACTGTTTTGTCATAATAATTTTACGACACACCATAGTACCAGACGGTGTTACAATTGCTACACCAGTTTTCTCATTGCCTGGATCTACAGCTAAAATGTATGTAGTATCAGTCATATAACTATCCTCGCTTTAAATACAGCAGTTATATTTTAACACAAAATAAAGGTCTTATGTAAAAAATTACATAAGACCTTTATTTAAAGTATATAAAACCAAAATACTATTTCTATTAATAAGCTGGCATTTTTGCCTTATCATTAAAGACAGGCATTTGAGTAATACGCAACTTAAGATGTACAGGACCAGATGAATATGTATCACCATCAACATATGCTTCTACATGAACCTTGCCATGTATAGTAGCAACACGTCTAATAGCAGTAAACAAATCATCTCCAGGTATAGTTCCAATATCACCAGATAAGGAGTCTGGAATTATGCCTTTCGCTCTCGCCTTTTCATTTACTTGCTTCAAGAATTGAAGCATAGCTGATTGAGCATTAGGCCCACCATCCATTACGGCAGAATGGATTACTTCTCCATTTTTATAAATAAATTGTTGTGGATATACTTGGATAACAGCCACTGCAGGTTCGCCAGCAATGATATTTCCAGCCGCTACAACTTGAACGACCATAGGTGTTTTTGCACTATTAAGCTTTTGTGTAGCCACCTCAATATTTTGACGTTCTACATATACAACAGCTTGCCCTTGATCTTCGATACCAAGGCGGCGTAGAACCAATTTATTGGTATCATCAATAATATTTTTGATGGCTGCTTGGCTATCTTCTTCACTTAAACCAGGTCGAACAACAGCTTGTGCCAATAATTGATCAACTTGGAAAAGAATTGTACCTTCACGCAAATGAATAATGCCATTTTGCAACTGTTCTTGCGTTGTCTGTAAATCCTTAATATGAGCTTCCATTTTGGCTCTTGTAGCCTCTAAATCAGCTAATTTTTTAGATACTTCATCATATGAAGCTTGAAGTGTAGCTAACTCAGCTTCAGTCGCATCTTTAGCCGCTTGTGCACTAGCCAACTCAGCCTTAGTTGCATCAACCTCTTTACGAATTTGCTCTATTTCAGCCATTCGTTCTGCTAATTCTTGCTTATTTTGCTCAAGCAATGCTTGTCCTCGAATAAGCTCTTGCGTCTTAGCAGCTACCTCATCATTAAGTTGCTTCATATCTGCTCGCAACTGATCCATCCCAAAAAGTGCTGTTCGTACACTTTGAGATGTAATAGTTAATACACCTACTGTAGCAGCTGCAACTAACAATCCCGTTACGATAGTAACAATAATCGATGTATGCTTAGGCCTTAATCCAAAGAGGGACATGCGACGCTTACCAACTTTGGTGCCTAACTTATCCCCCATGTAGGCAATAAGTCCACCCATAAGGGCGATAATAACTAATATTTTAACACCTACTAACATCGAGTCCCTCCTTTCATAAGATTACACAATTATTGGATTCGAAAATATGTTATTTCGTAAATCAAATTTATTTCTTTATATACTAGGTTACTTAGATACACGCCAATTCAAATATAGGCCAGCAATGATGCCTAATGTATCTGGAATTAATGCAGCAAATACGGTTGGCAATGCACCACCTTTACCTAATGCACCAGCAAATGTCATCACCCCATAATAGATAAAGATGATTAAAATACTAATACCAAAGCCAATAGATGAGCTAGAACGTTGCTTTTGAAGACCTAATGGAGCACCTACAAGAGCAAATACAAAGCTAGCTAATGGAATTGTAAAACGTTGATACATTTCCATTTCTAGTTTATTGGCATTCGTATAAGCCGCCTTATACGCTTTAATTTGATGACGTAATTCTTTGATTGTTAATTCTTCTGGTTTACGTTGATCTTGTTGAATATCCTTTGGTGCAGACTTAATTGGCAAGGATTGCTCCTTGAACTTCATTGTTCGTTCTACACCATCACCAGCGGAAATATCATAAATAATGCCGTTTTGCATCACCCAATATTGGCCATTCCAAACAGCAGTATCCGCATTTTCAACTTGTTGTAACTTGCCACCTTCACCAAACTGTTGCACCGTAATCATGCTTAATTGTTTAGTCTCCGCATTGTAGCTTTTAGCATACATTAATGTGCCTAAATCATTACCATTCATTGTTTTTAAAACGATATGATTTTGTGTTTGAGGTGATGCATTTTTCATAATCTGTTCACGCACAATTGTTTGATACATATTATTTGTACGTGGTACAACAAATTCATTAAATGCGACAGCCCCAATTGAGATGATAAGGGCAATAATGTATACAGGCATCGCTAAGCGTAAAAAGCTAAGACCACCGGCACGCATAACAACAATCTCACTAGTACTACTCAAGCGACTAAAGGTCATAAGTGAAGCCAATAGTACTGACATTGGGAATGTTAAGATAACAATACTTGGTAATGCCAACACAAAAGCTTTCATAACGAGGACTAGCGGTGCCCCATATTCAGTAATATATTGAGCAATTCTAAACAATGTGCCTGTGCCAATAAAAATACTGGTAAAAGCAAATACCCCAAATAGGAACGGACCTACAAAGGCTTTTAATATATATTTATCTAATAATCTCATAGTCCCCTCCTATAATCTAAAGTTATCCCCTAAGTAATGCTCACGAGCGATTGGATCGTTTGCAATTTCTTCAGGGGTGCCTTCTAGGAGGATCTTACCACTACTTAAAATATAAGCCTTATCTACAATCCCCAATGTTTCACGCACATTGTGATCTGTAATCAAGATACCAATACCGCGATTTTTTACATGCAAAATGATTTGTTGAATGTCAGCAACCGCGATAGGGTCGACACCAGCAAAAGGTTCATCGAGAAGAATAAAATTCGGTTCTAACGCAAGACAACGAGCGATTTCTACACGACGGCGTTCACCACCAGATAGCTGCATCCCCATACGATCCCGAACATGACCAATATGAAATTCTTCAATGAGGGATTCCACTATAGCTTCAATTTCATCAGATTTCTTTGATGTTGTTTGTAACATAGCACGAATATTATCCTCAACAGTCATGGAGCGAAAAATTGATGCTTCTTGTGGAAGATACCCAATACCTTCAGCAGCTCGTTTATACATTGGAATATTCGTAATATCCTTGTCATCAACGGTAATGATACCAGAACTAGGTCGTTCAATGCCAACAATCATATAGAATGATGTAGTTTTCCCTGCCCCATTAGGACCTAGGAGCCCAACGACTTGCCCCTTATCAACGCGTAAACTAACCCCGTCTACAACATTGCGACCGCTAAAGGTTTTGACTAAGTTTTTGGTTTCTATATACATATTTAATCCTTATTGATTTGGAACAATGATAAGTGTACTACGACCACCCAATGTTTCAGCAGAATCATCAGCTAAACGAATTTTAAGCTCTGGCGCATTAAGTACATTACCATTTTGAACAGCATGAGCAGATCCAGATAAAAGTACAACTCCATCATTTTGATTAGGTGTTTGCGTATAGGTAGCACGCTCTGCAGAGCCAGATACGTTTCGTTCTGGATTAGAGAATGTCACATCCCCTTGTGCTACTGCACGAATTTCTTTTAGCCACCCTTCTACTTGATTACCTGTCAAAGTAGTGCCTTCTGCAATCAAACGAGCATTGCCAGATACAAGACCATACTCTGTATCTGTATTATATTCAACTTTATCACCGAAAATTTGACGATCGCTACGTTGTAAATGAACTCCGCCATTAGCAGTGAATTTATTATTATTGTAACTGTGCACTGATTCTGCAGACATAGCCATATCAGAACCAATCATAGATACGCCGCCATCTAGATTTGCTTCCTGAGTTTTTGTATTATACCATCCATTGGCACCAGTCATCGTTTTATCAGCTTGAGTAATTACCACATTACCGTTTGCATCAGCAATTCCCGTATTGCCATCATAAGATAATGTATCTGCGCTAATAGTCAAAGGATCATTTGCAGCCCAAGCTGTAACAGATGCTGTCATAAGCATAGCCAAAATAGCCATACCAATCTGTTTTTTCTTATTCATTATATTTCCTCGCATTACTTCTTCGTTAACTTTGCATTACCAATAGCTTTGATTTTCTTCAAGGACATATTGCCTTCAAGTTTATCACCAGTTAATGTTATATCTTTACCGTTATAGGTAAAGGCAGATTTAGATGTCAACGTTTTCGTCTTATTATCAAAGTGAAGTGCATCAGTTTTAAACTCAGCTCCATCAGTATTTGTGGCTGTAACACCTTGATCAATATCAAGGGAGTTGCGATCACCGGTCAATACAGCATGAGGTGCTGTGATTGTTGTAGTTACATCATCTTGATAGAAAAGACCTTTTAAATTAGTCAGCACAATAGCTTTTGTACGTGGATCATATTCAATCTTTTCAGCTGATAATGCCCATACTAGCTTGCCATCTTTTTCCTCTTGTAAATCGGCTCCTTGGAAGTTAACCAGTTGTCCATTCTGATTTTGAGTGGTACCAACATCACTAGAGTCTTTCATAATATATACGATAAGACCAATCAGAGCCAACACTATGGCGGCCACTATGGCAATTAATTTTTTATTGTTTTTCATGTGCCCTCTCCCGTGCAGCTACCTTCTTATCATAATCAATAATTTGATCCATCTTAGTCATCCAGCGATGTTGGAACCATAGCCACTCATCTGGATGCTCACGAATAAAGTCTTCTGTAACACGTACACATTCCTCAGTTAGACGATACATATCTGCATCTTCATCACCTGTATCTATATAATGTAAGGCTGGTAGAATGTGAACAATATGACCACCTTCTGGTTTTCGAGATGCAAAAATTGGAACTACTGGAGATCCAAATTTTCTTGCAAACGTAGCAGGACCAATAACTGCCGAGGAATCTTGGCCTAAAAATGGAACCGGTAAACCATGTATATAGCCATCTTGGTCAGCTAAAAAACCAAGTAATTTTTTCTTTTTTAATGCTTTAGCAGCAGAAACGATTTCATTGCCACCACTAGCAAACACATCAAGGCCCACCATCTCACGATATTCATTCATAAGACGTGTAAATTGAGCATTAGGCTGTTTCTTAACAATAGTAGTGGATGGATAACCATGAGCCGCCATAGCAGCCCCCATCCATTCCCAGTTGCCCACATGTCCAGTAAGAACAATTACACCTTTATCTTCAGCGATAGCTTTTTCTAAATGTTCTACGCCTCGCATTTCAATATGTTTATTGATAAAAGACTTTGTCAGGTTTGGCATATATAAGACTTCCATAACACTACGGCCAAGATTTTTGAACAACTTTTCAATTAATTGTTCTGCCTCTTGATCATTCATGTTCATGCCAATCTTTATGTTTTTTATACCTCTAAGTTTTTGCTTCTTCGCTATGAGACCATATACTGGTCCTAAACTAGCGCCTATGAGCAAAATGAGCTTATATGGCAGTCGGCAAACGAGCCAGCTAATGCCTTTAACTAAATGGTATTGCCATTCGTTATTCATTCTGCCCACCTCCTTTATTGTCCATGAGCATGGGCCTCTCGTGCATAGTCTGCTACAACAGTTTCCCATAGACCTTGATTTTTCAAGATATATTCTACAGCCTCTCTAACGGCACCATGGCCTCCATTGACAGTAGATATAAATTTAGCTAATTCTTTGACCTCTGGTACCGCATTGTTTGGTGCCATTGGTAAACCTACGATTTGGAGTGCCCCTAAATCATTTAGGTCATCCCCCATGTAAGCAATCTCTTCTAAATTGATTTGATGCTCTTTACAAAGGATTCTTAATGCTTCTGTCTTATTGGCATGCCCCATAAGCAATGCATCAAAATGAAGCTCCTTAGCACGTCGCTCAACCATAGGAGATATCCGTGCTGTAATGATGGCAAGCTTAAGTCCTACTTTTCGAGCTGCCGTTAATCCTAGGCCATCTTTTACAGAGAAAGACTTAAGCTCTTCTCCACTTGATGTATAGATTAGAGTACCATCAGATAGCACGCCATCAACATCAAGAACAATCCATTGAATATTCATTATACAATGCCTCTACGCAATAAATCTGTAATATGAACAATGCCTAGACATTTATTATCTGTATCTACAACTGGTAACACCGTAATAGGGCGTGGTTGATTTTTCTCCATTAAATGAAGAGCTTCAGCCGCTAATTTGTCCTTTGTAATCGTACGAGGCATAGAGGTCATCATATCCTCTACAGGCCATTCTAAGAAATTACTGCCAGAATCTAATCCGCGGCGCACATCACCATCGGTAACAAGGCCTAATAAGTGACCTTCTTCATCAATAACATTAGTAGCACCTAAACCTTTTTCGGTCATTACAAAGAGTGCATCTCGCACTGTTGCACCTTTAAATACCGTAGGATTATCTTCACCACCATGCATAATATTTTCTACAGTCAACAATAATTTGCGACCAAGAGAACCACCTGGATGGAATACAGCAAAGTTTTCAGGTGTAAAGTGATGTCGTTCTAATAAGCATACTGCTAAGGCATCACCTAATGCTAAAGCAACAGTAGTACTTGTAGTTGGCGCTAACCCCAATGGGCAAGCTTCACGTTCTACTTCAGCTAGCAATACAATATCAGAATTCTTAGCTAATGTAGATTCTGGTTTACCTACAACACAAATTAATTTTGCACCTATGCGACGTAAGGATGGTAAGATACTGATGATTTCGCCTGTTTCACCACTATTGGAAAAAGCTAATACTACATCATCTTCTGTAATCATACCAAGATCGCCATGCACACCTTCACCAGGATGCATGAAAAGTGCCGGTGTACCAGTACTAGCCAAGGTAGCCGCAATTTTGCGACCAATATGACCAGATTTTCCCATACCAGTACATACTACACGGCCCTTACAAGCCAAAATCATATTTACAGCATTTACAAAATTGTGATCCAAACGAGAACTTAATTCCTCAATAGCACGTGCTTCCTCATGAAGTACCTGTGCTGCTTGTTCTAAAATAGTCACAAATACCGCCCCTAACCTTTTACGATTTTATCAATAGCTACTAAATCTCGTAGCAAAGCTTCAAAATTATCTAAGTATAACATGTTTGGACCATCGGATAAGGCTTCCTCTGGATTATCATGTACTTCAAAGAATAGACCATCTACACCACTTGCAACAGCGGCACGAGCCAAGTTTGGTACAAATTCGCGATTACCACTAGATTTAGTACCTGCGCCACCAGGTAATTGAACGCTATGTGTAGCATCGAATACTACTGGATAATCGAAAGAGCGCATAATTGGGAAAGATCTCATATCTACAACGAGATTGTTATAGCCAAAGCTAAACCCACGTTCTGTGAGCATAAGATTTTCATTACCTGTTTCTTTCATTTTATTTAAGACATTTTCCATATCTTTAGGCGCCATAAATTGACCTTTTTTCACATTTACGCATTTGCCAGTTTTAGCTGCACCATATACAAGGTCTGTTTGACGACATAAGAAAGCTGGAATTTGTAAAACATCCAATACTTCTGCAGCCGGTTCGATTTGTTCAATGGAGTGAATATCACTTACAACTGGTACATTGAGTTCTTTTTTTATAGAAGCAAGGATTTTTAGACCTTCCTCAAGACCTGGTCCACGGAAAGAACCGTAGCTAGAACGGTTAGCCTTATCGAAAGAAGCTTTAAAGATATATGGAACTCCTAAGCGTTCACAAATTTCTTTTGCTCGTCTGCCAATAGCCAATGTACGGTCATAATCTTCAATAACACAAGGTCCAGCAAGGACAAAAAGACCTTTACCGCCACCGACTGTAATATCTTTAATTTGAACTGTTTTCATTTATTTCTCCTCTTGCTCGTAAATTGCATTTACACGAGCTAAGTCTTCCGGTGTATCAACACCGATAAATCGTTTATCTGTAAGAATAACACGAATAGTATAGCCATTTTCAAGAGCGCGCAATTGCTCTAACGATTCGGTTTGCTCCGCTGGTGTTGGTTCCATCTTTGCATAGTTTAATAAGAAATCTCTACGATATGCATAGATGCCAATATGTTTTAACGGCGCACGTACAAAATCATAACGTGGATACGGAATTAAGGATCTAGAAAAATACATCGCATCATTGCGATTATTTAAAATAACCTTTACAGCTGATGGTTCATCGTATTCATCCTCCAATAAAGGAGTGGCTACAGTTGCCATTTGTAAGTTTGGATCTTCTTCAAAAAGTTGGGCCAATTCATCAATAAGTTTTGGCTCAATCATAGGTTCATCACCTTGAACATTAATAATGACATCTAAGTCTGTATAATGATTAGCAACCTCGGCTAATCGATCAGTTCCTGTAGGGTGATTAGGGTCTGTCATCATAACAGAACCTCCAAAGTTTTGAACTGCAGAATATACACGTTCATCATCTGTAGCAACAATAGTACACTCAGTTTTTGTCGCTTGTGACACTCTTGCATAAACACGTTCAATCATTGGTTTACCTGCTATATCCGCTAATGGTTTTCCTGGTAATCTTGTAGAACCATAACGAGCAGGAATAACGCATCCAAACTTCACAATAATCCCCCATTTCTGTTATTCGTGTATCTAATTATTATACACTAAATCTCTAAATTTTCTATGAATTCTTGTTTTTCAGAGATGAACTCAATTCCAATAGATAGCACTAGAATCGGCATTTTTAAGTCTTCAATTGCATGCAATTGACTCAACTTCACCGCATCCTTCTCCGTGATACAAATAGCATCTGCTTGATGAGCAAATGCCTCTTTCCAAATATCTACAACATCATCATTTTCAAAATTATGATGATCACCAAATGGCATTGTATGGACCACATTATATCCGATATCGGTCAATGTTTGTGTAAAGGATTGAGGGTTCCCAATACCACTAACCGCCATGATTCGATGCGTTTGATATGTATCGACGGGAGAACCATTTTCTCCGTTAGCCCATTCATCTAATGTATACATACATTGAGGCTTGTGGATTGTTTCATATACAGGTGTATTAGGTAACATATGCGCTAAACGCTTACGAATTCCGGAAACAACACCAGGCGCCACTTGATCAACCTTTGTAAGAACAATAATATTAGCTCGCTCTAACCCACTAAGAGGCTCGCGCAATAAACCGCGAGGCAATACATGGTCATAACCAAATGGATTAGATGCATCAATAAGAACGATATCAATATCTCGAGCTAATGCACGATGTTGAAAACCATCATCCATAACAAGACAGTCTGCACCGAGTTCATTAATAGCAATTTCTGCAGATATAGCCCGTTCGCGGCCGATAATTACATTAGATTTTTGCAACACTTTAGCCAATAGCCATGCTTCATCACCACTGATAGATGGCTCTACTAACATCGTACCGTCTTTGGAAATAATGATATTTTTCTTATTGTCCTCAGCTCGATAGCCACGGCTAAGCACGGTAGGATGAAGTCCTTTTCGGGCGAGTACATCACATATAAATCTCACCATTGGCGTTTTGCCAGTACCACCGGCAGTAATATTACCAACACTGATAACAGGCACGGTAACTTTAGTAACACCTTTGCCCGCATCAAAGCGAGCATTTCGTATGGATACAGCCTTTTCGTAACCTTTACTTAGAAAGCCCAAGCTAGAACGAGCCATATCACCTAATATGGATTGATTTTCACCACTAACAATGGATTTGAATAATGCTTCCCCGCTCATAGGTGACTCCTCCTATTATGTAATCATAGATGAATATAATAAATCATATCGATCTTATGGAACAATATGGTGTTTTTTAAAGAGTTGACGTAACTCTTGTGTATTACGTTGTGTTGCACCGCGATTTTCACGGATAATATCAAGACAATTTTGTCCCATTTCCGTTGCCAAATCTTTGTCTTTACATAAGCGCAATACCATAGCGGTTAACTCTTTGCCATTCTTAACTTGTTCACAAGCATGACGAGAGTTCAATAATGCGAAAATCTCTTTGAAATTAAACATATATGGCCCTACAAGAATTGGTTTACCATGTGCTGCCGGCTCGAGAATATTATGGCCTCCAGTCTTCACAAGAGAGCCGCCTACAAAAATAATATCCCCTAAGCTATATAAACGACCTAGTTCACCAATAGTATCTAAAACAACTACTGGTATCCCTTCATGAACTGGCTCTGTCATATCACTACGACAAATAGCATTCAATTCATAATGTTTCGCTAACGTTTGAACATCATGACCGCGATATATCTCACGAGGTGCAATTAACAAGCGAGCTTGAGGATATTCTTGTAAGACTTGTTTAAAGGTCTCAAAGATTGTTTCTTCCTCACCCTTATGTGTACTACCAGCAATGATGATTGGATGATTATTACCAAAGCCAAACTCTTCAAGAAGTGATTGTTTTTCTTCAGCTGATACAGTAGCATACGTTTGGTCATATTTCATATTACCTGTTACGGTAATATCAGATGTTTGTGCACCTAATACTTCAATATGAGCTGCATCGAATTTTGATTGCATACAGAAACGCTCAATGGAACGCAACATTTCTTTCGTGAACGCACTAATATATTTATAGCGTTTCATACTACGATCAGAAATACGACCATTAACCATCATAACAGGAATATTTTCTGATTGAGCGATACGCAAGAAGTTAGGCCAAATTTCTGTTTCTACAAGCAAGATAGCAATCGGTTTAATAATATGCAAAATCTTACGCGTCAAATACGGTAAATCTAGAGGGAAGAAAATAATTCCTTCTGCCTCTGGAATGATACGATGGGCCATTGCATGCCCTGTTGCAGTTACAACAGACACCACAACAACCGCTTCAGGAAATTCCTTTTTTACTTCCTTTACTAATGGACTAGTTGCTACAATTTCCCCTACAGAAGCAGCATGAATCCAAATAGCACGACGTCCTTCAATTTTCTTTAGTAGCGAGGCTGGCATATAGCCTGCACTCTGTTTGATACGCTCATAAAATCCATCTTCAAAGGCAAGGCGGTATAGAATAACCGGAATCAAGCCAATCCAATAAAATATGAGCAATACATTATATATCCAGTACATGATTATCCTTTGTTGGAGAATTGAACGGAATAGAGATGATTGTACAATCCGCCATCAACAGCTAATAGCTCTTGGTGAGTCCCCTGCTCTACCAAGTGGCCTTGATTGAGTACAACAATTTGATGAGCATTTTGAACTGTGCTCAATCGATGGGCAATAACAAATGCAGTACGCCCTTTCATAAGACGATCTAACGCCTCTTGTACAAGCTTTTCACTCTCTGTATCTAATGCAGATGTCGCTTCATCTAGAATTAGAATACGAGGGTCTTTCAAAATAGCACGTGCGATAGCCACACGTTGACGTTGGCCGCCAGATAAGGAGCTTCCTCGCTCGCCCACTACTGTATCGAGACCATCAGGCATCTTTTCTACGAATTCAAGAACATTAGCAGCCTTAGCAGCTTCATATACTTCTTCATCAGTAGCATCTAATCGACCATACAAGATATTCTCTTTAATTGTGGCATTAAACAACACAGTTTCTTGTGGTACAAGCCCGATTTGTTCACGTAACGATTTAAATGTAACATCTTTTACATCATAACCATCAATCGTGATAGCGCCCCCCGTTACATCGTAGAAGCGAGGTAACAAATTTGCTAGAGTCGTTTTACCAGCCCCAGATGGACCAACAAGAGCTACGCTTTCACCCGCCTTAACAGACAAAGTAAAGTTTTCGAGCGCTGTTTTTTCACCATCATAAGAGAATGAAACATCTTTAAATTCTACATTGCCATTAATAGATGGCAACGTAATAGCATCAGATTTTTCCACAACGTCAGTTTTAGTATCCAAGATTTCAAATACACGATCAGCTGCAGCCAATGCTTTTTGAATATTGCCGTACACTTGGCTCAAGCGTTTAACTGGGTTTGACAAGTTGATTGCATAAATTAAGAACGCAATCAAAGAACCTGCTGTAATAGTCCCTGTTACTACAGAATAGCCACCATACCAAAGGATGACTGCCACTGCAATGGCCGCAGAAAACTCAACCATTGGACTTAACAAGCTAGTCAACTTAGTAGCTTTAATAACAGCTTTAAAGTTGCGATCATTTTCATCTTCAAAACGCTTCCGTTCAAAATCTTCACGAGCGAATGATTTTACTACTCGAATAGCGCTGATGACCTCTTGTAAAAGTGCTGTAATGTCAGCCACACGGCCTTGTACATCATGACCTGCTACACGAAGCTTTTTACCGAATACATTAATAATGACTAGCACCACTGGAACTGTAATAAAGGTAACAAGTGTCAATTTCCAATCAATAAGTAGCATAGACACGAGAGAACCGATAAGTGTTACAGATTCTGTAATAAAGGAAATTAAGTTATCAACTACTGCAGACTGAAGTGCAGCAACGTCATTCGTAAGATTACTCATGATAACGCCAGTCTTACGGCGATCAAAATAAGATAAGCTTAATTTTTGTAGATGATTAAAGATGGCCTCCCGTACATCGATGATGACACGCTGACCAATGTAAGACATATTATAGGTTTGACCATACGTAGCAAAACCACGAATTAAGAATATAAGAATGATAGACCCTACTATGAGGTTCAACATAAACATATTCTTATCATCTAATACTTGGTCCACTACATTTTTAATAAGCCAAGGCACTACCAAGTATGCCGCAGCTGCGACGATCATGCAGAACACTGCAAAAATCATGCGCTTATAATAAGGCTTTACAAAATATAAGAGCCTAGAATAACTATTCATTACATTTCTCCTTACCGAGGTTATATACCAGTTCTGCTACGCGCTTTACAGCACCTGGTTCACCTAATTTATGATGTACTTCACGCAATTCGCTACGCATCGCTTCATTGCGTTCAACATCAGTCAGAAGAGGTTCTACAAGAGATACAATAGCCTCAGGTGTCACTGCATCTTGTAATAACTCAGGAATTACTTCTTTGCCAGCTACAATGTTCGGCAAACCTACATGCGTCACATTGACGACCATCTTACCAATGCCATATGTAACTGGAGATACACGATACAATAAAATAGTTGGTAACTCCATCATAGCTGTTTCTAATGTAGCTGTACCTGATGCGGCGAGACATACATCACAAATCTGCATCAAATCATATGTATGGTCTTCTGTAATCGTCACCGGCACTTTGTGAGCATCGATGAAAGTTTCTAATTCACTACGATCGATGGTATGTGCGCGAGGCAAGAAGAATTGAATATCCTCATGGTTCGCCATCAATTGCTCGCCACTTTTTAACATCGTATCTAGCAAGGATAGTACCTCTTGCTTACGGCTACCTGGCATGAGCAATACTTTTTTAGCATCTTTACGAGCTCCAAAATATTCCTCAGCCGCTTCTTTGCTCATCGTAGGATGTACGATATCCAATAGTGGATGGCCTACAAAGTCTACATCGCATTTATATTTGCGATACGCTTCTGCTTCAAAGGGGAATATGGATGCCACCTTAGTGACATACTTACGAATTGTATTGCCACGGCTACTATGCCATGCCCAAATCGTAGGAGCAATGTAATAGAGAACGGGAATTCCCAATTCATGAGCTACAGCTGCAAGTTTCATATTAAAACCAGGGTAATCTACACAAACTAGAATATCTGGTTTTTCCTTCATCATGACACGTTTTAAGTAGGTGCGAAGTTTAAAGAATTTCGGTAGTGATTTTACAATCTCTACAATCCCAATAACGCCTAAATTTTTAATATCATATACGATGCGAACACCAGCGCGTTCCATCAAGGTACCGCCCATGCCAAACATATCAACCGAAGGATCTATTTCTTTCAGTGCATTAGCAACACTGGCTGCATGAGTATCACCGGATGCTTCACCGGCGGAAAACATGACTTTCATTATGCATCCTTTCTGGAATCTACAAACTCTTGGTCAACAGCACAGATAACAATACCATGACGGTTTGCCAAATCTAGTACATCTTGTTGTTGAACAAAAATAGTCTTTTCAGCCTCTACAGCAAGGACTTTACACCCACTATCAATCATGGACATTAATGTTTTTATCCCTACAGCAGGAACATCAAAACGAACATCTTGATTTGGCTTTTCCGTTTTAACCACAACCGCATCGCCACGACCTAATTCACCGCCACGCAAAATGCACTTATCAGTGCCCTCAATAGCTTCAATAGCCATAGCCGCTTTGTGTTTTACAACTACTGTTTGACCAATATCAAGCCCACCCATTTGCTTAGCTAGTTCAAAGCCAAAGCAAATATCTGCCCATTGTTCATCAGTAGGCTGTGTTTTTGAAAGCACCCCCACCTTTGGCATAAATGGTTTAAGGTATACAGTTTGATCTAACACTTTAAACCCTTCTCGTTCGATTTCATCTACGATGGCGAGCATGATAGTATCATCTTTACGATTTTTAAGGCGTTTAAGAACACCTAAGGTTTTTAAATCAGGGAATGTAAGACCTTTGAAGAGAATTTCCTTAGTCACTTTACCTAACATAGTTAATTCTTCAACGCCTTCTTTTTTCAAGGTTTTAAAAATCTTACCTAATTTGGCAACACCAATATCATAGAAAGCATCGGCCTCAGCCTTTAAAGCCGGGTCTACATCTGGAACTACACCGATAACCACTACCTCATGACCTAATACATGAGCAGCGCGCATGAATTCTACAGGCAAAACGCCTATGCCTGCAATCAATCCTACCTTTGCCAAGACTATACCTCCTAGATGACCTACGGCCTATATATCAATGAGTGATTACAAATTTACAATACTTAATGCCTCAAAAAAGACATAATCATATACAATATATTGTACTATAAATAGGCACTTTTTACCATTAAAACACCATGTTTTATGCCTATTTCTTCAACATTTTAGTAGAATTTTTTCATTCCTCTTTTTACGTCTTATGAACGTAAAAAAACTTCAAATATTTTATCAAAATATTTTATATTTATGACCTAATGTTATAAATTTCACATCCTATTAAAAGCATGATATTTATTAAGTACATAAAAAGACCTCGTACATAGTACGAGGTCTTTTGAATTAGTCACGACGTGTACGCATAATACCACGATCGGCATTGCGTAAGAAGCGTAATAAATTTTCAATTTCTACAGAAGAATCAAGTTGCATTTCCATTTCTTCAATAGCCTTAGATAAACTAAAGCCAGAACGATAAATAATACGGAATGCTTGTTTTAAATCTCGGCGTACCTCTTCTGAAATGCCCGCACGAGACAATCCAACAGAGTTAAGGCCAATAACACGTGCTGGTTGACCATCAGCAATGACATATGGTGGAATATCTTGAACCACCTTCGCCATACCGCCAACCATTGCATTACGACCAATTTTAACAAATTGATGGATACCTGCAAGGCCACCAATAACCACGCGATCTTCAACGATAGCGTGACCAGCAAGTCCTGCACAGTTACTCATAATTACATTATTGCCAACGATACAGTTATGAGCCACATGTGTACATGCTTGAAGCAAGCAATTATTACCTACACGTGTTTCTTCACCTTCTCCAGTAGCGCGGCTAATAGTTACGAATTCACGGATAACCGTTTCATCGCCAATATTACAATAGCTTTTTTCGCCTTTAAATTTTAAATCTTGCGGTTCCAACCCAATAGATGCGTTAGGATAAATCTCACAACGCTTACCAATGGTTGTCCAACCACCAATTACAACATGTGCACCGATTTGTGTGCCATCGCCAATCTCGACGTGTTCGCCGATTACGGCGCCAGGACCTACGATTACATCTTTGCCCAATTTAGCATTTGGATGGACTATGGCTGTACTATGGATGTTGGATTCTGCATTTTCCATGCCTACAACTATCACTACAATCACTCCTCAATTATTATACAAGGGCAAACATGTATTCACCGCTAGCGCACAATTTGTCGCCAACATAGGCACGGCCTTCAACCTTACCCATTTTACCTTTGATTTTAACAATATCCACTTCCATGCGCACTTGATCACCAGGTTTTACAGGGTGACGGAAACGTACTTTATCAATACCTGTAAACATAGGTGTAAGACCGCGATTTTCTTCAGGATATAGTAATGCAATACCACCAACTTGAGCAATAGCCTCAGTCAATAATACACCTGGCATTACTGGATTGCCTGGGAAGTGACCTTGGAAGAACAATTCGTTGAATGTAGCGTTTTTAATGCCCACAGCGCGTTTCATAGGTTCTAACTCAACGATGCGATCTACCAAAAGCATAGGATAACGATGAGGTAAAATTTCTAAAATGTCTTCGTGATTAAGAATCATGGCTGTGTCTCCCTTATTTCTTCCATTATACTACGAGCCAATCTTGAATTTAATTCATGACTCGATTTCAAAGCAATTACATGACCTTCAATTGGTCCCAATAAGAATAAGTCGCCTATTACATCTAACGCCTTGTGACGAACTAATTCATCGTCAAAGCGAGGTACAGACAAACATTTCTCATCATCATAGACTAATGCATTATCTAGGTTACCACCTTTTGCAAGGCCCATAGCCTGTAATTGTTCTAATTCCTTCATAAATCCGATAGTTCTAGCAGCACTGATGTGTTCTTTAAAGTATTCTGGCGAAACTTCAAAATCACAATGTTGCGTACCAAGTAACGGATGGCTGTTAATCGATGTAAATGTAATGCGATAGCCATCATATGGCAAAATAACTACAAAACGATCACCATCATATATAGCGTGAGAACGTGTCACTTTATATACTTGACGTGGTGCTGTTTGTTCTTGAATGCCTGCCTCTTCTATGAGACCTATAAAAACTGCACTACTGCCATCACCTACAGGAGGTTCAGGAGAATCCATCTCGATATAACAGTTATCAATATTCATAGCACTGAACGCAGCCATCACATGTTCTACAGTGAAAACCTTCGCTTCACCATTTTCCAATGTAGTAGCGCGCATAGTGTTCGTCACATTATCAATGTGTGCTCGCACAGAAGGATGACCTTCAATGTCCGTGCGGACAAACACAATTCCTGTATTTTCAGGTGCAGGTTTAAAAACCATATTTACTGGTTCACCGCTATGAAGGCCAATCCCTTGATATGAAACAGCCTGTTTAATTGTTTGTTGTGGCTTACTCATAAGAAAGTCCTTTCATAATCTGAATTCACGTTTACTATACACCAATATGTATTATACCCTATTTGCATAGGTGATACAAGAAATTTACCATATATTCAGTGATTTTGAAAGCATTTTTCACATAATTAAATTTATATAAATTTAATTATAAATACTGTATTATGCACCATAAAAATAAAAGAGACTTTACGATGCTTAATTTATGCGGTATTTAAATCAATACCACATAAGTAGGCATGTAAAATCTCTTTATATTTATTAACTAGTGAAATACATCTGGAGGTGTTTCAATTTGTTCGCCATAGAAACGACGTGTCCACTTCCAACGATTGTGAAGCCAGAACCAATCTTCAGGATATCGACGAATATAATCTTCAATAAACTCATTTAAAAGAGTTGTGGTAACCGCTATATCACGCTTTTTATCGTCTGTACGTTCCACATAAATTGGTGGATGTACCTCAATCTCATATTTTTCAGAAAACGGACTATAATGTATAGTCACAAAAATGATTGGTACGTCTTGCATACGAGCCAATACAGCTGGACCTGCTGCCGTTAAAGTTTCATAACCAAAGAATGGAACAAGTACACCATCATCACCAGGATCCTGATCCATAATAAGGCCTAAAAAAGCACCTTTTTTAAGTTCATTGATCATTTCTCGTACACCAGTTTTATAGGTTACATGTTGGTGCATGATACGACGATATTCATTGATAAACTTGTCCGCATCACCATTCTGTTTCATTGCCACAGAAATCAACGGATACCCTTCCGAAGCAAGAACACCGCCAAGGAGTTCCCAGTTACCACTGTGAACAGCGGCTAAGATTGCACCTCGACCATTTTCCAAGGCATCATCTAAGTACTCTCGATTAATAAACTCCACCATATCTTTGTATGCGCCATCCTTAATCTCTGGATAGCGTAATACATCAATAATCATGCGACCAAAGCGTGTAGTACTAGCTTTCGCAATACGTCGAGCTTCTTTTGGATCATCTGTAATATTACAGAATAGAATTTGGCCGATTGCTAGGCGCTTGCGTTTAGGCGGCACCGCTAGCCACGCAATTTCACCAAGCAATGTACCAATAGCATATTGCAAACCTTTAGGTAATAAGCAAATAAAGGCACTAAAGATTTTCATAAACCTATACATGGATTATTAGCTCTCCTTAAGCTGTGCTTTCAAAGCGTCAATTTCTTTTTGTAATTGTTTTACAGTTTTCACCATATCTGGCAAACGATTTTCATAAGCAGCCAATTTTAACCATTCTTTATGAGGTCTCATTGGATAGCCTGCCATAATAGAGTTGGATGGTACATTACCTGTAATACCAGTTTTACCAGCAAATTGTACATTATCACCAATCGTAATATGACCAGTACAACCAGTTTGTCCAGCAAAGATAACATGATTACCACATTTAGTACTTCCGGCAATACCAACCTGAGCGATTAGGAAGCAATCTTCACCAATCTCAACATTGTGACCAAGATGAACAAGATTGTCAATCTTCGTACCACGACGTACTAAAGTAGAGCCCATTGTAGCATTGTCGATAGTTGTACAAGAACCAACTTCAACATCATCTTCAAGAATAACATTACCAACTTGTGGTATATGTGTATGTACACCATTTTCTGTAGCAAAACCGAAGCCTTCGCCACCAATTACTGCTTTAGCACGTAATACAACGCGTTTGCCTAAAATACAATTTTCATGAACAATAGCGCCAGCGTAAATATCAGAACCTTCACCAATACGCACATTGTGCCCAATATAAACATATGGACGAATTGTTACATCATCACCAATGACTGCATTATCATTAATAACACAATAGGCACCAATAGCAACATTTTTGCCAATTGTTACATTGTTACCAATAATAGCTGTGCTATGCACTTCTCTAGGAACAACAACAGGTGGATGGAAGAGTTCTAATACTTGTGCAAATGCTGCTTTTGCATTATCGACTACGATTTGTGCCATCGGTGCATCTTTCACTTCAGATTCAACGATCACAGCACCCGCTTGGCATAACGCAATATGTTCAACATATTCACCTACTGCAAAAGTTATGGATTGTTTTACTGCTTGTTCAAAGCTACGTGTTTCAGTAATAACAATAGAGCCATCACCTACAACACGACCGCCTACTAATGTTGCGAGTTCCTGTAAAGTTTTTTCCAAGGTAAACTCCTCCCCCTGTGATAATTCTTAATTATTGTGCACTTTCTTCAGTATTAACTGCTGTAGCTTGACCAGATTGTTGAGCATTTTGTTGCGCATCTTGTTGTTCTTGCGCTTTAGCTGCATTTTCAGCTTCCTTAATTTGGTCATCAGAAGCTTTACCCATTTTAGCGATCAAGTCGTCAGTTACATCAGAACCGCCACCTACAACAGCACCTTTTTCAATAACTACATCAAGTTTTTTCTCTTTTACAAGTTCACCAACTTTTTGTTCTTGATATTGACGATATTCTTGAGCTTTTGCATTTGCAAAGGCATTTAATTCTTGATTAGCTTGGTTAAATACATTTTGTTTAGATGCTTCATCAGCAGCGGCGATTTTAGCATCTAGCTCAGCTTTTTTAGCGTTAATTTCTTTAGTAATTTCAATACCTTTTTCAGTACTATTTGCTACTTTCACGCTATCAACGTAACCAACATTATTAGAACCACAACCACCTAAAATAGCCATGGAAGCTACTAAAGATGCACCTAATACTAAAGATTTAATACGTTTATTCATAATATAACTCCTTATTGAACTCGATAGGACGCCTTCACTGCATCAGTAATATCAAGCCCCTTAATATTACCACCATCATCGATGATGACTAAATCCAAATGTTGTTCCTCTGCAATAATTGCTACGCGCATACGAACATCTTCTAAAATGGCTTCATGAAGTGCACTCACTTCAGCTTCTTTATCTGAAAGCTTTTTAGCCCAAGAATCATTCCAATCCTGTGCTACAGGTAAGTTATTATTAGCAATGATCGATTGTGCTTGTTGTTGAACCATAGTATCTCGTTTAGCCGCCAATTCCTTTTGTAAGGATGCAGCATATTGGTTAAGTTCTTCTTGACCTTTTTGTTGCATAGGCGCAAGTTCTGCCTGTACTTTAGCCTTAATAGAGTCTACATCAAGATTCGATGGTTTTCTCTTAGCTAATAATTCCTTTAATCGCTCCTCTTTCTTAGCCTTCTCTGCCATAGCTGCTTGCTTTTGTGCATCATCAATATACACACGAGCATCATAAGCATATAAATCTAATTGGAGATTAACGATTTCAAGATCATATTCATTGGAACTAACCTTTAATTCCGCCAAATATTTTTGAGTAAGTTCGTTTCGTTTTGCATTCAATTGCTGATTCAATTCATTTTCTTTTGTTGCAATACGAGTTTGCAATTCCACCGTAAGAGCATCTGACAAGGTTGAATCTAATGCAAGAGATTTCAACTGTTCCTCTTGTGTCTCTGACTTGGCATTTAAAGCTTGTTGTTCTAGTTCATATTGACGTTGCAAAAGATCCAATTCATTTTTAGCTTGTTTATAATCCTCATAAGAAGGATTAAATTCTAATACATCATCAATACGTACAACACCTATTGATACCCCATCAGGACTCTGCTGACGATTTGTCACAAATCCATAGGCCCAAACCATAGCACATAATGCAACAACGAGAAATATAGCAAATCCGATATATCGTTTTTTCCCGTTCATTGTCGTTCTCCCTTACATAGAACTACAGTTTATTTTTTTGCATCAGTAGCTAGTTTTTTTAATACTTGATCTGTAATATCAACGCCACCGTATAGTACTGTGTCTTTAGTCATAACAACGCTAAGACCTTTAGCGTCGCCCACTGCTTTAGCAGCTTCCATAGCTTTATCTTGAACAGATTTAGCAATTTCTTGATCTTTTTTTGCTAAGTTTTGACGTGCTTCTTCAGCGAGCTTTTGTTTAGTCGCATCATCTTGTGCTGCATCAATTTTAGCTTGTGTTTCTTGTTGTAATTGGCTTTGATAGCTCATGTATTCTTGAGCTGCAGAAATATAAATTGGATTATCTTGAGACATCATACGAGATGTATCGATAACACCAATTGTACTATTACCACTATTACCGCTTGGTGTAGCCATTTGTGTATACGCTAATGCGCCAATACCAATAATAAAAATAGCAGCAATGACGATGGAAAAGATTTTCACATTCGCCTTGTTGTTCATCATTCGCATCATAATAGAGTGCCCTCATTTCTTTAAATTACTGCATCAAAGGATGCCATATAGAGATATTGGTGAAAGCCTCTTTAGAAAAGAGGCCTCCACCATATACATTTACTATATTAGAATTGTGTGCCGAAGCTGAAGTGGAATTTATTTTTATGTTTACCCACGCCATAATCAAGTTTAACTGGGCCAATTGGTGTAGTAATACGAACACCAGCACCAACGCCATAGTTAAATGTTTTCTTGCTGTTGTACCAAGATACATTTGGTGCATCCCATGCATCACCGATATCAGTGAACAATACACCACTAACCTTTTTAACGATTGGGAAGCGGAATTCCAATGTAGCATTGTACATATACTTGCCACGGAATTGATCATCTTCGTAACCACGTAAGGAGTCTGCACCACCCAATGTGAACAATTGGCTATAAGGAGCATCACCTTGGATAAAACCACCACGCGCGCGGAATGCCAATACATTCTTAGCACCTAGTTTTTTATACATACGTGCTTCAGCTGTGAATTTGTAGAAGTCGAAGTCACCGCCTAAGCCATGACCAGCCCATTGTGCTGTATAAGAAATACGACGACCACGTGTAGGTTCATAAATATTATCACGGGAATCGTATACCTTTTGCCATGTAATGGAATTGATACGGCCAAAGTTTTTATCTACATATTTATCATTTGCAAAGTTGTAGGAACCATTATTCCAATTTTTACCTTTGCCCGCATTTTTATCATAACGGAAGCCGGAGCTGTCATCATCATCCCATTTATAAGAATCTTTACGGGATTCAAGAGTTAAGTAATCACGAGTATATTCCCCTGTTTGACGACCGAAGGAAATATTGAAACCACGAGATTTCTTGTTATATTCAGCTACTTCATTACCATCTTCGTTGTAATCAGTGTATTCATCTTCACGGTTGAAGAAGGAGAAGCCCAAGGATGTACCTTTGCTATCAATCCAAGGTTTCAAGTAAGAGATTTGGTAGTTTTTGTATTTTTTCTTACCACCGATTTCCCAGTGAACTTTGAATTTATCACCAGTACCGCGGAAGTTATCTTCACCAAATTCAATGATACCCATCAAACCATCAGATTTAGAGTAACCAGCACCTAATGTAATAGTACCTGTTTTATGTTCCAAAACATCGATTTCAATGATTACATTGTTAGGGTCTTGATCACCTGGCAACATGCGAACATTTACATCATCAAAGAAGCCTAGGTTGTATACGCGTTCTACAGAACGGCGTACCAAGAATTTATTGAAAGGTTTACCTTTCTTTTGAACGAATTCGCGAGTAATAACTTTATCGCGAGTTTTCTTGTTACCAGCAGGAACGATATCTTCAACAATACCTTCTACGATATGAACATGAAGCACGCCTTGGTCATCTACGCGAATACCATCAACGTGTGCCAACATGTAGCCATCACGAGCGTATGCTGCGTTGATACCTTGAACCTTTTGGCCTACGTATACAGAGTTAAGAACTTGACCTGGTTGAAGATCCATGAATTTAGTCAATACTTCAGAAGTATAAACTGTATTACCTTCGAATGCCACGCCAGTAGTAATCGGATTTACTGTAACAGCAAAGTCCAATTTAACGCCTTCAGGTACTGTTGTAAATACAGGGTTTACTTCAGAGAAGTAACCAGTATTACCAAGGTTAGTTACGTCTTTAAATACGCCATCAACAGATACAGCATCGCCGATTTTTTCTGTCAAGATAGGCAATAATTGTGCTTGTTGTTCAGCTGTTACACCAGAGATAGATAAACCAGTAATCAATTTACCTACATATGGATTAATAGACTCAGCATTAGCAGATGTAACATATTGAGCTTCTACAGTTGTAACAGCTTGAGTTTGGCCATTTTCAGCAGCCTTATCAAGGTCAGTACCACCAGTAGTTTTAGACACCATTTTTACTTGTTTGTCATCTGTTTTCAAAGCAGCATTATTGACTGTAACAGTTCCGTCAGAACCTCTAACTACAGTACCATCGCTAGATACAGTTGTATCACCACGAGCTGCTAAGATAGCTGCATCAGTTTCATCTTGTGTTGTTGCAGGTGTAGCTGCATCAGCATTGTAAACAGCTTGTGTAGTAGTAGCATCATTAGTAGTTGCTGCACTAGTTGTTGTTGTGTTATTTAAATCTGGAGTATAGCCAGCTTGTACCTCTGCAGCAAATACACTGCCTGTCCCCATGACAGCAGTCAACACAGATGCTGCAAGCATACTTTTATAGGCTTTTGGTTTAAACATAAATTCCTCCTAGAACTCATCCCCATAAAAAGTTTACATCTTGTTTTATAAAGACTAATAAATCTTTATTATTATAGCATAAAATACTGGGAATGAGTACTATATTAAACAAATTTTATGAAATTAATATGACTAGAATGTGCATACCCATGGGATTTGCACACTCTAGCCATAAACTTAGAAGCTTCTTGTCCAACGACCACCTAAATAATTGTTTCCTTGCGATGTACGCCATGCAGTAAACTTGAGGTTTCGTTTTACAGAATACTCAACACCATATTTATTTTGTTTATTATTGATACCTTGAGAATAAGTAAGCATTACCTTTGGCACAATATACTTGCCAATTTCAATATTATAATTACCTGCCGTTTCCCTATTAGTTGGTTCATCAGGGTCAATGGAACCTGTCGTAATATTAATCCGATCTAAACCTAATGTATTTTGTAATGCATCTTGCACATAGCCAAAGGCAAACATTTGTAAGCCTGCTGTAGCAACAGCATTCACATCATCATTTGTCAATGTACTGCTATTTGAATCTGCCCCACGGCCAAAGGTCAACATAGAAATAATTTGTTTTCTAGACAAACTAGGATTAGACGATAAAGTCAAATCCATGTGATCTACCGTGCCTTTTACGCCGAGCAGAATATTATAATTACTTACATTTGTTTCAGCCTCTAATTGTAAGTTTGGCAAATAGGAGCCACCCACGAAGTGTGCATTCCCCTTCGTAATATTAAATACATGACTTAAGTATTTGAACGTACCAGATTTAACATCGAACTGGCCACTAGCAGTTGGGTTTTGTAATGTGCCACCGAAATGAACATCACCACCGATAAACATGTTATATAGAGTTCGATCATATAAGCGTACGCCCTTGCCAGCATGAATATTAACATCTACGCCCATGTTGGTGCTACTTTCACTAGACTGCAAGGAAAGAGGAATCTTAAATTGGATGTTTTCTAGGTCCAAATTCCCTATCAAGGTAGGTAATCCATCACGTTCCGCAATGTAAAGTTCACCATTTAATGGACCTCTCACATATTCACTACGAACATCGAGTCCATCAAGTTGAACGGCAGCCTTATAGTTGGTAAGCTCATGACCAGACCAATTTACCTTAGCAGCTAAACCAGCACTACCTTTCCCCATATTGATACGAGATTGGAAATCCCCTTGTTGTCCAGAGAAGATTAAGTCTCCGTCAATGCCTGTAATTTCATTATCTACATTGGCCAATTTCATAGTACCATTACGTACAGATACTGTGCCGTATGCCTCAGGTTGGTCTATAGTCCCCGTAAGCCTAATTGCACCCTTTAACGGCCCCGTTGCATCTTTAACCCTAGTAGTAACAAGAGGAATAACAGCCATATCAGCTTCGTTAAAGTCAATTGTTACATCCATAGATTTAGCATCACTAGCTTCTAAATAACCAGATGTATAAAGAGCCGCCAATGGAATTTTGCCATAAATACTAAGTTTATAGCCACCCTTAGCACCTTGAATACGCTGAATTTGAATGACATGATCTTGCATTGTAGCTAACGCAAAGCCTTCATCAATGCCAATTCCATTGAACGAACCGGACTCTACTGCTCCGGACAATTCAACCTTAGGATTTTTCGTTTCGCCAGTAACATTCACAACACCAGTTACCCAGCCTGTTGCCTGAATATCCTTACCTATGAGTGGCAAGAACGGCACTATATCGACATCCTTCAAGGCTACTTGTAAATCAGTTTGCCCATCCAGATCCAAAGTACCACCCATTGCAATAAGTCCTTCATCAACAGGTAGTTTTAAAGTGGTAATTTTAAACTTTCGATTAGCTAGACTAGCATCAATCGTTGCATCACCAACAACCTTATCATCAATAGTAACGTCGCTAATTTTACCATTCACAGTAACACTTGGATTATCCTTTGATCCTCCAAGCTCAACAGAGCCATTTAACTGTCCATCAAGATGTTCATTAGCTCGATCTAGTAATGCCAATAAATTCTTTACACTACCATTGGTAACATCTAAAACACCAAATAATTGTTTGCTATCGTCAAGCTTCATGCCACCTTTAGCAACATAACGCCCACCATTTGATTCAGCAAAAGAGAAATCTTGTACATTTACAACGGATTTATCTGCATAAACATGACCATGAATATCCGTCAATAACTGTCCATTAATGGATAAAGCATCAGATAAAATATAGCCATTGAACTGAGGGTTATCCATAGAGCCTGTTATAGTACCGCGGCCTGCTAATAAACCATCTACCTTATAATCGGTATTGATGAGCAATCTACCCATATCGATTTTCTTACCTTCAAAATCAATATTAATAGCTTCTTTCGACACAGTGCCGCCACCAGTAATAGTCGCACCATAACCTTCGATATCAAAACGATATAATTCTAATCTTTCATTTTTATAGTTATACTTTGCAAAAGCATTAGTTATAAGCTTTCCATATGCAGACCCATCCCATAAATGAGCTCGGCCTTCTACAATAGGATTGGCTACAGTCCCAGTTATATGGTTATCAGTTTCAAACCATCCTGTAATAGGAATATCGGTTACAGGACGAATTAGATTTTCAATACGTACAGCACGAGCTTTAGCATTTAAATCTAGGGCGTCAGTATTGATATTATACCAACCGGTAATATCATAGCCACCACTACCGTCACCAATATGACCATTGGTAATTGTTAGAACATGATTGTCTAAAGTAATATCACTATGAATATCATTAAAATGAGCACCCTTATAGAGAACCTCTTGTCCCCATACAGTACCAGTCACATTAGGATTATCTAAGGCGCCTTTTACATTAATAGATGTGCTAACAGTACCAGCAACATCTTCACCTATGATTGAACTAAGTGATGTTAACGGTAACGCATTACCAGAAATTGTGGCATCCACTTGACCATTTTGAATAGAACCATATCCACTAAAGGATCCAGTTCCCATATTTCCAACCATAGTTATATTGGTAAGATTGTCACTATGGGTTAGATCCGCTTTTACAGAATCCAACACTACACCACGGACCCCAATCTGATGGCCTTGAATAGCACCAACCAGATCGGTAAGTTGATTATTCTTTCCCAAAACATGGACTTCTCCATCAACTGTCCCTGTAATAGGCATCGTCAAATCTTGTGTGAAAGTATCTAACGATAAAGCATGAACATTAGCAATGGCGTCAAAATCACCTGTATCTACGACGTATTGACCTTTAACTTTAGCATTACCAGCGCCAATAGATAATTGAGCATCATCGATGCGAACCAATCCATTATCGTATACTACATTTCCTTGTACGCGGTCCACACGGTACCCTTTATAAGAAATACCATCACTGCCTATAGTTGCATCTACCCGCGGCGCTACAGTAGTGCCTCCAATATGAGCACGACCACCGACAATACCAGTAACCCCCACATCGGTAATGGCTTCTAGATTCACCTTATCCGCTACAACATTAAGGTTGAGATATTCTTCGGCTTTCCCCAATGTAATAAGACCATTGAGCTTCGCTGCTTGATCATTGATACGCCAAGAGCTATGGCTAATAACAATTTGGTCATGATTGAGCATAATACGACCTTCACCATCAGTGATGGTATACATCGTATTGCCCCGCTTATAAGTGCCTGTTAAACCTTTAAAGCCAACATTGCCACTCATAATATATTGTCCATCTTCACTCTTAACATTGAGATGTAAATCTTGTAATTTCCCCTTCGTTACAACAAGATCTTCGCGCAGTGGAACAAAGCTCATAATACCAGCAGTATCAATTTCATCGGCTTGTACAAAGACATCAAAATTAGACACATCGTCCATATCTATTTTGCCATTTACAAGAACAGATGAACCATCTACATCGGCAGTAAATGCCCCTTTGGACATACCACTCATATTAAGAGCAACGGTGCCATCAAGTTTTTCAATATCGCGTTTAACGCCATCTTTAGTGCGCAGCGCTACATGACCATTATTAATGGTAATATCACCATCAAAACTACCCGATTTATTCGGATCAGATGGTTTAACTAACTTTTCTATACTCCAAGATCCATCGTTCAATTGCCATATGTGAAGATCAGGTGCATCCACGGTAACATTGGATATAGCTGTCGCCCCTGATGTGTTACCCCCAATTATACTTGGTAATGCAGATAGTTTAACCCCAACAGCTACATCTTGTGCCGTCCCTACTAAGTGACCATCCCGATCTTTAATCACCACATCTGATAAAACTACATCACCATTCCAATTGATACGAAGAGAATCATAGTCCACAGATCCGTTTATGGTATTATTTACTTGTTCTTTAACCATAGGTTCTACATAGGTCTTAGCTATAGGGTTTATACTAGCACCAACTGCAGATAATCCTAAAATTGCAGCCCCTATGAGACACCACTTTTTACGGGTCATAATGATCTCCCATACACATTATGAATAAAATAAATATATATACTAATCTTACCACACACACAGTAATAACTATAGTATTTTAAGGGTAAATTTTATAAAACTAATATATTTTTTTACTAATCATTTTCTACAATAACTACAGATAAAATTATTTAAACATTACCATAACATAAAAATGAAAATATACAATGAATCTACGCTCTATAAATCTATAAAAAAAAAAGACGACCGAAGTCGTCTTTTTTAGTATCCAATTATTGATTACCACCAAGTTGTGCTAGTTGTTCAGCTGCACCACTGTTTGCAATAATTCCTGCGCCTTGTCCAACTGGAGTATTCAATGGAACACCTGTCAATTGTTCAAGAGCTGCAATGCTAATATTGTAATTATAAAGAGCTTGTACATAGTTATTACGAGCATCTGTTAATTTAGTTTCCGCATCGAGTACATCAAGGTTTGTACCAACACCAGCACGATAGCGAAGTGTAGCAATACGGAAGCTTTCTTGACCTTGAGCGACTGCAGTTTGAGTGCTTTGGATTGTTTGCTCTGCAGAACGCAAGTTCAAGTATGCTTTTTGTACGGCTAATAATACAGCATCAACAGTAGCTAAATTAGCTTCTTTCGCTTGTTCAAGTTGTGCATTGGCTTTTTTAATAGCATTTTGTGTAGCACCGCCGTCCCATAAACTCCAGGATGCAGTAGCACCTACACTCCAAGATTTTGTACTTGTTCCAAAGTAACCATCTGGATCAGCATAGCCACGACCTGCTTTTACTGCTACAGTTGGTAAATAACCAGATTTAGCAGATTTTACAGCTTCTTCTGCAGATTTTACATCAAGGGCAGATTTTACAAGAGCAGAACGATGAAGCAAAGCATATGCTTTAGCTTGTTCCAATGTAATATTATAAGGTTTATATTGTAAATCATGTTCTGCCGTATTAATAGCTGTTTGTACAGGATATGCAATGACTTGATTTAAACTTGCTTCTGCTAAATTTGCAGCATTTTGAGCTTTAACAAGGCTCGTTTCAGAGTCAGCAAGATTTGTTTTAGCAGCCAACACATCAGAACTAGCTACCAAGCCAACATTATATTGAGCTTGCACATTTGTTACATGACCTTGGTAATCTTTAACAGCTTGTTGAGCTACATCAACAAGATTACGGTTCATGATCAATGTGTAATAGCCACTAATAGCATCGTATTTTGCTTGTTGCAATGCTTCTTCATAGCTAGCGCCAGTACCTTCACGGGTATAACGTGCAGAATCAATACTTGCATCAAGTTGAGGATTAAATACAGGAGCACTAATGGAGAAGTTATGGCTACCGGATTTACCACGTCCAGTATCACCGCCTGTTTTTTGAGCAGACCACCCATAGCTAACACTAGGGTTCTTAGCTGCTGCTACTTGACTAACTGCAGATTTAGCAGCTTCATAACCCCATTTAGTTTGTTTTGCAGTACGGTTATTCGCCAATGCCAAATCTATAGTACGAGACTCATCGAGGTCCAATTTGCTCTCATATGTTTTGCTATCTTGAACAGATTTTTCAGCTAATTGCTTTTGTGTTAATTGAATAGCTTCTTTTTGATATTTGCTTAATTGGTCTCCATTATTAACGGAAGTTGTAACTACATCAGCAGCCATTGCACCTGTAGTAGCTAAGGAGAGCATTACACCCAAGGATAAAACCTTTTTATTCATAATATGTACCTCCATACTCACCTAAAGTGAATGTATTAGTCTTTAAAATACTTGTTTGATACCAAAGTAGGTACCGCCATTCGTGGAACCGAACGGTCTGGTCATTTGAATAACCCCATAAGTATCTTTATGTAAACGTATATCACTACGAATACGATATTTACGATGATTAAGATCATACATAGCAGCAGACAAGGATACAGGACCACGTAAATTATAATCTACGCCCACACCCAATTCACTTTCAAAAATACCACCACGTACTAACCATTTCGGACTAACAAATTTTCCTGCATTTAAATCGAATTTTGTATCATCCCCAATATTGGATAGTCCAATTTCTGCCATACCTTTATCATTAAAAGCACGAACACGACCATTGATACGGAATTCATCATCTGTTGTGTTATATAGTAAATCTACAGATGGCTCAACTTTAGTTGATGACTTTTTTTCAACATTATTCCCGTCTGCAACATTACCATTTACATCAGTTTGGTACGCTTTACCACCCATCAATTTATTGATACGAGCAGAAATTTGTGCCGTATTATGTAATGTTTCCTTAATATTTTCTTGTGCTTTAGGATCTGTTACTGTAGATTCCATAGAACGAGCCATATTATCTACACGATCCGTAGTTTGTTTTAAATTAGTCAAAATAGCGCGCATATCATTGCCTGCATTACCATCTGCATTAAATTGTTGAGCAGCTTGATTTAGCTGTGCAGTTACATCAGCCATATTTTGTGTAATCGCTACAGCATTATCAGCCATCGTTGCAGTAGATTGCAGGGAGTGCTTAAGTGCATTTTGCGTTGCTGGATCACCAATAATATTATTGATAGATTGCAACATTTTTTCGGTGCCATCCATTAGTTTTTGAGCGCTTTGCATCGCTTTATCCATAGCGTCTGCACCTTCGCCCTTAACAGAGTCACCATCTTGTAAATATACTGTAGAATGACCAGGTGAAATTTGGATAAATTTATCGCCTAAGAAACCATCTGACCCTAAAGTAAATATAGAATCACTTGGGATTTGTGTTTTTTCATCAAGCTTCATTTTTACTACCACACCATGCGGTGTAATCTCTATATCAGAGACATTACCAATGGCCACACCTGAGTATTTAACTTGATTGCCATTTTTTAGACCATTAACTTGAGCAAAATCACCAGTAATTGTCATTTGCGGCTTAGCCCATATATCAATGCGGCCTACAAACAGTATGCCCGCAATAAATAATGCTATACCTATTATCGTGAAAGCCCCTACCTTGGCCTCCGTCGTCCACTTCATTATACCTCTCCCATCACAGATACGTTAATTGGTTCTGCTTCACCATGAATAAACTGTTGTACCTTTTTATTTGTAGAATTCTTAAAGTCTATTGTATCAGAAATTTCCACAAATTTCCCCTTATCAAGTAAAGCTATGCGGTCTGCTACATAAAATGCAGATTGCATATCATGCGTTACAACGATAGAAGTACAACCGAGCCGTTGCTGCATTCCCTTAATCAACATACTAATCGTACCTGATGTAATAGGATCTAACCCGGATGAAGGTTCATCATAGAGAATTAAACTCGGATCTAACGCTATGGCACGAGCTAAGCTAACACGCTTCTTCATGCCTCCAGATAATTCGTTAGGCATATAGGATTCATACCCTTTTAAACCGACCCAATCGAGTCGCTCTGCTACAATGCGTTTTATTTCATCATCTCCTAAGTCCGTATGCTGACGTAAGCCAAAGGCTACATTTTCACCTACCGACATAGAGTCAAATAATGCAGAGTATTGGAATACCATCCCCATTTTTCTTCGTACTGTATTAAATTCATCTTCAGATAATGTTGTAATATCTGTGCCATCTACTATAATCTGTCCCGATGTAGGACGCTGCAAGCCAATCAATAAGCGAAGTAGTGTACTTTTACCACTACCACTACCACCTAAAATGACTAACGTCTCCCCATCATCGATGGTGAGATTAATAGAGTCTAAAATCACACGCGACTCATAGGCAACTACAACATTGCGTAGTTCTATCATAAATCCCTCTAATGTATCTACTAATATAACAAGGTAGATAAAAAGTAATTTAATACAAATACTAAAATGATACTAGTTACTACAGAACTAGTTGTGGAGAAACCAACCGCTTCAGCGCCCATTTTAGTTTCCATCCCCTTGTAAGCACCTACCAATGCGATGACAGCACCAAATACGCTAGATTTCACAAGACCTAGTGTAAAGTCTGAAATGGTAGAAAACATTTGAATAGAATCTAAATAAGTACTTGGCGCCAGACCTTTGATAGTAGTAGCTACAAAGTAACCACCTGCAATACCAATGACTACACCATAAAATGCCAAAATAGGCACCATAATCATACATGCTACTACACGAGGCACCACGAGATAACCAACAGGATCGACAGCCATAACACGTAGCGCATCAATTTGTTCAGTTACCTTCATTGTACCAATTTCAGCCGTGATAGCGGCGCCAACACGGCCGGCCAGTACAACCCCTACTAAAATAGGTCCTAACTCACGCCCCATAGCAACAGCCATAAGACCACCCACAGTGCTTTGAGCTCCATATGTAATTAATACATCTGTAATCTGTAAAGTCATAACCGCCCCTGCAAATAGTAGCGTTAAGCTAATAATCGGCAATGAATCTACACCTAGGTGAGCCATCTGCTGGAATACATGCCACAGATTAATCATTTTCAGTTGTTTTATTGTTTGCCACACTAATAATGTAGCACTACCCATCTGTGATAGGCCGTGTATTACAACACGACCTATCGATTCAAGCCAATTCAACAGTCTAGCCCTTTCCCCTTACATTTTCAGCTTATTCAGCTGCATTAGTATCATTTACTTTAGATTCATCCTTTTTATCAGGTGTTTTTGTGTCTTGTTTATCAGACTTTTTCACATCTTTTTTACTGGATTTATCCTTTTTTGATTGGTCTTCCAACTCTAATTTATGTTCCATCTTGATTTGATTTTTAACTTCTTTTACGCGTTTAGCTAGTGCTTTATCACGATCAGCTGGCTTCATAACATGAATTGTAAATTGACCATCACCTTGAACGATGTACTCTGTATCAATAGCAGTCTTTTCGATTTGATTGTCATCATCCTTATTGGAACCCAAATCTTCTTGACCAATTTTTTTCTTTACATCCCCTGGCATAGGTTTTGATTCTACATCTTTAAGTTTCGCTTTTTTAACAGATTTGGAACCATCTTCATCAACAAGGCTAATGCCATCTTCTAAAAACTCTACAACGATTTGATTATTCGTATCAGTCTTTTGAATTTCATCATAAAGCTCATCAAAATCTTTATGAACTTTTAATCGACGTAAGATTTCATCAGTTAAATTGTATTTTTGTTTTTCTAATACATAAGGTAATGGGATTTCACCGCCCCCACGCACCTCTAAGGTATACTGACCAACAGCTTGATCTTCAGGAACTTTAAAGAAGATTTGTTTAACAACCTTCTCCCCGCGGAATGGCTCCAACGTTACATCTACAACGATTGTATCCCCAGGAGAAACAATGGTAGAAGATGCAGACGCATCAATAAGCTTTGCAGTTTTCTTATCTTGTGTCACCTCAGTTTCTACAGAGATATCAGAGATTTCATAATTAATGAAGCGGTTATTCATAAGAACATCGATAACATTATAGAACTCATCAACAGCCTTCTCTGAGATAGAGTCAGAACTATAGAACATATTAGTTCGTGTTAACGGTTTATGTTCTTTACCTCTTGGAGTAATAGTATAAGAAATTGTAGCTGTACCAGCGCCACTACGATCTAATGTTTTATTCAACATATTATATAGAGATGTAGCCGCTAAAGTCGGTGTCATTTCACTATCTTCAATGACCTTAACAGAGCTAGTTTTATCACGTCCCATATCAAGGTCTTTCAAATGGAATCGCATAGGGATCCCTGGAGAAATCACACCAGAAACACCTGCAATACCAGCACCTCTATCTTCAGTTACAGAGCCAACTTCCTTGCCCATAGAGCCCAATTTGAAAGCAGCATCATAACTTTTAACTACTGTAAAGATGCTTGCATTATGCATGAAGTAGTTTGAGGAGCCATGTTTTAAGAATGGATGACCAAAGGCAACAATCTTTTCCCCATCTACATAGGTAACAGTACCAATGGCACCAAGTTTTAGATCACCATCAACTAATAATGCGGCTACAGAGCCACCAGCCTCTAAAGGTTTTGCAGTTTCATCACCACTAGCACTAGCCGTATCATATGTTTCATATTTATATTGTGGCAACTTGGATTTGAAGTAATCCATGGATGCTGCATCAAAGCCATAAGCCATAAGTGGCGTGCCAAGAGGAATCAATTGTTTATCATCCCATGGTCTAGATAGGTTCTTCTCATATGGAATATTCCATAATTTCACCATATCTTCAATAGGGGTAATCATCCCGATCGTACCGTCTGCAAACCCCCAACCATAGGCAACAGCACCAACGAGCTTGCCATTTATATATACAGGACTACCACTCATGCCATGAGCAATGCCTCCAGTTTTTTCCATAACAGGACCAGAGAACTTTGCCAAAATAAGATGACCAGATGGCCCCTTATCCTTCATGACACCCAGTACCTTTACATCAAAGGTTGAAATGGTATCTCCTACAATTACAGTTTTTGCAATACCTTCCATACCTGTAGTTACATCATTGACAGGCATGAAATCAACAGCCTGTGCAGCTGTAAGTGAAGTACAGAAGAAAAGCGCCAGTATCGCTTTTCTATACCGACGCCAAGAATGAGAAAACTTCATTCCTTCTCTCCTTTATTTACTTTCTACTGTGACAACGATTTGATCACGAGAAACGTCTGAACCCACTGTAACATTAACCGCCGTTACAGTACCAGTTACAGTAGATTTAGCAGCAGCCATAGGACCAGCCAATGTCTCTACAGTCACCAATGTTTGGCCTTCTGTTACAGAAGTACCAACAGAAACTGTAGAAGCAACTTTACCTGTTAATACACTTTGGTATGATACAGGGGCCGCCATTACAGAGCTAACACTTAAAATGCCTAAAGCAGCTAAGGCCAACACTACTCTTTTCATAACGATCCCTCCTTTTACAAAATTAGTTATGTATTTATAGTATACTAAATTATTACTAATATTTCAAACAAAATTGTATGCAACGAATTCATTTTATAATTACAATATCCTCATAGGTCGTAGGATTTGAAGTCGCTTTATGAACGTATGTATCATTGACTACTAAATCAACACTACCTTGATTCGATAATTCAGCACCATCCACGACGCCTAGTTTGGATAATAGTTGAGCCCCTTCTTGTTGTGTAACCCCTACAGATTGAAGCCCAGCTTTATCAACAGTGAGCACCACCAAATTATGATCTTTAGTAGTTCCTATAAAACTACGAGCTTTATTATGGGTCCCATCAGCACCAACATAGTTACCATTTTTCAAAACCATAGTACCTGCTTGTAAAGCTGCTCCACCAGTGGTATTCACTTGTGCCAACTCCGGTCTATTTTGAATCGTAATCGGTGTGCCCACCTTTAATTTACGTAACGCATCCCTAGATTCTCCATGACCAGATAATACGTATTGGTTTTCTCCAATTTTAGAATTCCCTTTTTGACCACTAACCACCTTGCCATTAGCTACAGTCACTTCGTATCCAAAGTCATTAGTCTTTGTAGATGCCCCATACGCTGATGTATATAGAGTCAAAGCATTTTCTTTACGACTTGTATTAACAGAGGTAATCAGGAATGTATCCTTCTGTGTTTTAGCCTGTAGTAAAGGTCTTTTTTCTTCAATAAAATATCCACGATTTGGTGTATATCGCAAGGTGCCACGATTAGAAATACGCTCTAAGTCAATCGTTCCATCACTAGCTACTGAATAAGGACGATCAAAACTACTACCTTTTACCTTTGCGCCAATTATGGCAGTATGCGATTGAACTACAGATGATAAGAGTTTACCTTCCGAAACATGAGCGACCAACATAGGTGAATCATTGTCCACAGATAATGCAAAGGCTTGGATTTTGCCTTCTGCTACAGTGTTATTAATCTTGCTATACGTAACAGATTTATTTACATCCTTTGTTGTTTGTTGAGCATAGCTAGAAAATAAATCCACAACAATACGCGATGGCTTCTCCAATGTAAATTCATGATGTTGTACATCCTTGTTAGCCGTCAATGTTACTTGCAAAGATCCATTAACAGGTTGTAAGCCAATGCCTTTTAAAACACCTGTTTTTGTATTATTTTGCGCTATAGGACCCGTCAATCCATTTGTAGTACCACCAAGGTTAAGTGTAAGGGCATGTGTGGACTCATTATAAGACTTAGTCCAAGATACAGGCATTTCAGATACATCCAATACGATTCGACTTGTACCTTCGTGATTAGAAACACGTACGCCGGTTAAATTTCCAGCTTCCGCATAAGGTATTGTGCTGCCTAGAAAGCCTAACACAGCAAAAGTCATATATAAATATCGTTTCATTTACAATTCCTCTATAGCGACAACTCATATTAATAGATTTATATTCATACATCAATTTTATACAATATACTTTTACTATAGTATACATCATATAGATGAAAATTACAAAAAGGATGCACAAAAAAAGAAGTTACTATCTACGGTCATTCCATTTTTCAATGGCCTATCTATAAATAGTAACTTCCTCAAATTTTACATTATTTCAATGAAATATTTTATTGTAATTCATCCAATGTATCGCGCAATTGTGACATTTCATCAAGAGCTTTTGCAACCCCTTTGATAACAGCATATCGCGGAGACTCTACCAAATAAGATGCAATACCAACAGAACGTGTAATAACACGATCTAAACCATCGATGAGAGCACCGCCACCTGTCAAAATGATACCATGATCATTAATGGCTGCTACAAGTTCTGGAGGTGTTTTTTCTAAAATCGATTTAATGCCTTCTAGAATATTCATCACTTGCGCCTCTAAGGCACGTTGAATTTCTAAGGAATTAACAGCAACCATCTTAGGTAGTCCAGAGCTAGCATCACGCCCTCTAACCTCTATAGTTCGTTCTTTAGCACGTCGATCTACGGTACCAACAGAAATCTTTATCTTTTCTGCTGTTAAAGGTCCAATAACAAGTCGCTTCTTACGACGTATATAGCGAATAATAGATTCATTGAAGGAATCTCCCCCAATGCGAAGGGATTCACTCACAACAACGCCAGTATCACAAAGAACGGCAATATCAGTAGTACCGCCACCTACATCGACAACCATAGCTCCAACTTGGTCAGCATCATTGAGACCTGTACCCATAGCAGCTGCTAATGGTTCCTCTATAAGAACAGTCTTTTTAGCGCCTGTTCTAAGTAAAGCCTCTAAAATAGCACGTTTTTCAACAGGCGTAATTCCAGATGGCACACATACAATAATACGCGTTTTCATCAATCTAGAAGCAGGCACAACGGAACGAATAAAGTATTTTAACATAAATTCGGTCATATCGTAATCTGCGATAACACCCGCTTGAACAGGACGAATAACAGATATGCCTTTAGGTGTACGCCCAACCATAGAACGTGCAGCTTCACCTAACGCGAGAATATCTCCGGTTTTATCATCACGCGCAATATAGGCAGGCTCATCTAAGACTAGCCCTTTCCCTTTAGCAAAGATAAGAATATTGGCAGTTCCCAAATCTATACCTAAGTCAAAATTCAATGAACGATTCAATCGTCCCATTAAATCGCCTACTTGTTCAGGACGAACTAATCGCTTTAATGTCATAGCAGGTGTAGTTTTCGCTATGGCAACAGTCTCACGATTACGACGCTCAACACGGCGCATTTTGGTGACTTTAACCATTGCTTCCCGCATATTGGAAGCCAAATGGCTAGCTTGCTTAGCTACGCCCTCTGAAAGCTTCGTAGACTTGCGTTTCGTTCTTCGTAATGGTTTGCGATTAGAACTAGTTTTAGCATTTTCAACCTTTGCAGCACCTAAGTTTTGTTGCTCGTTGTATAAAGCCGGCCCTTTTGAGCGCCGGCTTCGTTTCTTTTTATTCTGTTTTGGCTCTGTACTTTTATTCGTCAACCCGAACAATATCAGCACCTAACCTTTGCAATTTACCTACGAAATCATCATAACCACGATCGATATGATGTAGACGACCTACTTCAGTTCTACCTTCTGCAGTCAACGCAGCACAAACAAGAGCCGCACCTGCACGCAAGTCTGTAGCATTAACTACAGCACCATGTAAGCGTGGCATACCTTCGACAATCGCCTGACGATTGTCGATATCGATATGGGCACCCATTTTGCGAAGCTCCGCAACGTGCATGAAGCGATTTTCAAATACAGTTTCTGTTACAGTACTTGTACCTTCAGCGATTGTAGTAAGCGCCATAAATTGAGCTTGCATATCTGTTGGGAAACCTGGGTATGGTAATGTTTTAATATCAACAGCTTTAATACCTTTGCCAGTACTGATAACGCGAATACCATCAATTTCTTCCTCTACAGTAACGCCAGCTTCTTTTAACTTAGCTACTACTGGTTTCAAATGTTCTGGCAATGCATTTTCTACAAATACGTCGCCACCAGCCATAGCAGCGGCAATCAAATATGTACCAGCTTCGATACGGTCAGGAATAACCGTATGAATTGCACCATGTAATTGAGGCACACCTTCAATGCGAATTACATTTGTACCAGCACCGCGAATATTAGCGCCCATTGCATTCAAGAATGTTGCTAAATCAACGATTTCAGGTTCTTCCGCAGCATTTTCGATAACAGTTTTACCTTCAGCCATGGAAGCTGCCATAATTACGTTTTCTGTAGCCCCTACACTTGGGAAATCCAAGTAAATTTGAGTGCCTTTAAGACCTTCTGGAGCATGAGCATATACATAATCTTCAGTAATTTCAATTTTAGCACCTAGTGCTTCGAATGCTTTTAGGTGAAGATCGATAGGACGTGCACCAATCGCACAACCACCTGGCATGGAGATTTTAGCCTCCCCTTTGCGCGCTAAAAGCGGCCCCATTACGAGGAAAGATGCACGCATTTTGCGTACAAGCTCATAAGGAGCTTCCGTAGCAGTCAATATAGACGCATCGAAGATAATTTCATCATCTGCTTTATTACGAGTAATTTTAACCCCCAAAGACTCGATAACTTGGCAAATTGTACCTACATCTTCCAAATTTGGAATTTCAAGTAATTTACTAGGTGTTGATGCTAGCAAAGTACCGGCAATAATAGGGAGTACCGCATTTTTAGCACTACTAACACGTACACGGCCTTCCAACCGGTTGCCACCTTGAATGATTAGCTTTTCCAACAGAATTCCTCCTACACTTTATATCGATCATCTTGTATGAACTACAAGACGTTGTATTTATAACGTCATATACTAAATGTTATTATACTATTTTTCGATATATCTCATCAAGAGACTGTGAGAAAATACTGAGAAAAAAAGCCCCTCATTTTGAGGGGCCTAATTATTATTTTGCTTTTAAGGATTTTAGTTTCTCATCCATATGCACTGTATCTAAGAAACGAACAGTACCTGTTTTAGAACGCATTACGATAGTATGTGTACGCGCACCACCTGGGAAGTATTGAATAGCATTCAATAAGTTACCGCGAGTAATAGCAGTAGCTGCAAAGATAACATCATCTGTACGAACTAAATCATCCAATGTAAGCACTTGATTTACATCGGTAATGCCCATTTCATGACAACGACGAATTTCTTCTTCTGTTTCTGGTTTTAAGCGCGCTTGCATATCGCCACCTACGCATTTTAAAGCTGCTGCAGCCAATACGCCTTCTGGTGCACCACCAGTACCAACAACCATGTGCACACCAGAACCTTCGATACAACATTCCATAGCTGGGTTAACATCGCCATCAGAAATTAACATAATACGTGCGCCAAGATCACGCGCTTCTTTCATCAAACCATGATGACGCTCACGATCAAGCATTACAAGTGTAATTTCATCAACATTGCGATTCATTTTTGCAGCTACATTTTTAATATTTTCTGTTAAAGATTTTGTAATATCGATAGCACCTGCACCACGAGGACCAACACAAAGTTTTTCCATGTACATATCTGGCGCATGTAACAAGCCACCTTTTTCAGCAATAGCCATAACTGCAATCGCACCATTTTGGCCTTTTGCAATCAAGTTTGTGCCTTCAATAGGGTCAACTGCGATGTCTACTTCTGGGCCACCCGCACCTACATGTTCACCAATATAAAGCATAGGTGCTTCATCGATTTCGCCTTCACCAATAACTACTGTACCAGAAATACGAACAGAGTCAAATGCTTGACGCATTGCGTCTACAGCAAGACCATCCGCTGCATCCTTTTGACCGCGACCAAGTAAACGACCACTGCGCAAAGCAGCCGCTTCAACGACACGAGCAAATTCCAAAGATAATGTACGATCCATAATAGGCCTCCTTATAAGTCCTGTGTGTATTGTAATATGACCCTTACATCGAGCCGAATACTTAACTTATTGATTAGCTTGTTTCCAATCTGCCATAAATTTTTCAAGCCCTGCATCTGTTAGTGGATGTTTCATAGCTTGCATAAGCACTTTAAATGGCACAGTTGCAATATGAGCACCAGCTTTTGCACATTGAATGATATGCAATGGTGTTCTCACACTAGCCGCAATAATTTCAGTTTCAATGCCATGAATAGCAAATATATCTGCAATATCTTGAATCAATGTAAGACCATCCATACTGATATCATCAATACGGCCAACAAATGGGCTCACATAGGTAGCACCTGCACGAGCTGCTAATAAGGCTTGGTTGGCAGAGAAGATTAAGGTTACATTAGTTTTAATGCCTTCTTTGCTTAAAACTGCAACAGCTTTAAGACCTTCTGGAGTCATAGGCACTTTAATAACTACATTAGAGCCTAATTTTACAAGCTCATGAGCTTCCCCGATCATACCTTCTGCATCAGAAGCAATAACCTCTGCACTCACAGGGCCCTCTACCAAATTAGCGATTTCAGAAATAACTTGTTTTAAATCGCGTTTAGCTTTCACGATAAGGGATGGATTAGTAGTAACACCATCGATAAAACCAAAAGCATACGCCTCTTTAATCTCATCAAATTCTGCTGTATCAATAAAGAACTTCATAGAATGCCCCCTCTTATTTTCCAGCCTTAATTACTTCTACGCCGCCCATGTAAGGTACAAGTACTTTAGGAATCACAACAGAGCCATCAGCTTGTTGATAGTTTTCCAAGATAGCTGCTACTGTACGACCTACAGCAAGACCAGAGCCATTTAATGTATGAACGAATTCTGGTTTACCTTTAGGACCACGACGGAATTTAATGTTTGCACGACGAGCTTGGAAATCAGTCATATTAGAACAAGAAGAAATCTCTCTATACTTGCCTTGAGCTGGCATCCATACCTCTACATCATATGTTTTAGCAGAACCAAAGCCAATATCACCTGTACAAAGTGTAATTACACGGAATGGCAACTCCAATAAGCGCAATACTTCTTCTGCATTATCAGTCAATGTTTCTAATTCTTTGTAAGAATCTTCAGGTTTAGCTAATTTAACCATTTCAACTTTGTTGAATTGATGTTGACGGATAAGACCACGAGTATCACGACCTGCAGAACCTGCTTCAGCACGGAAGCATGCAGTAAATGCAGTATAATATTTTGGCAATTCCTCTTCGCTCAAGATTTCGCCACTGTGATAGTTAGTCAATGTAACCTCTGCGGTAGGAATCAAGAAATATTCAGTATCTTCTACATGGTACATATCTTCAGCAAATTTAGGTAATTGACCAGTACCTGTCAAAGTTTCACGAGTTACCATATATGGAGTCATCATTTCAGTGTAGCCTTGTTTATCTACATGAAGATCAACCATGAAGTTAATAAGAGCACGCTCTAAACGAGCACCTAAACCTTTATATACTGTGAAACGAGCACCACTCATTTTACCAGCGCGATTGAAATCAAGGATATCAAGATTTTCACCTAAATCCCAATGAGCTTGTACATCAAAGTCAAATTGACGTGGTTCGCC
>DXZL01000010.1 GCA_019419725.1 Veillonella sp.
GCTGTTGTTATCGGTGGTAACTTGATCCAATTCTTTATCGTAATTCCATTGTTCTTGTTATTCCGTGGTTTGAATCCTGTGGATGTATTCCGTAAAATGTCTCCAGCTGTAGCAGTTGCATTATTCACTAAATCTTCTGCTGCAACATTGCCTGTAACATTGGCATCTGCTGAGGATAATTTGAAAGCTCATCCTGCAGTAGCTCGTTTCGTATTGCCAATTTGTACAACTATTAATATGAATGGCTGTGCAGCGTTCATTCTTGTAACATCCTTATTCGTAATGCAAAATGCAGGTATTGAATTAACTATGGGCACAATGATTGCTTGGTTATTCATTGCTGTTCTTGCTGCTATTGGTAATGCTGGCGTTCCAATGGGCTGTTACTTCCTAACACTGTCCTTGATGAGCTCCATCGGTGCACCAATTGGTTTGCTTGGTATCATCTTGCCAATCTATACAATTATTGACATGATTGAAACAGCTGAAAACGTATGGTCTGACGCATCCGTATGCGCTATGGTTGACCATGACCTTCAAGGTAAATTGGACGACTCCAGTGGCGACGATATGCCTCAATTCCAAGGTGCTTAATTTTAGTAACTAGTTATACTTAAGAAAAAACTTAATTATATAACTCAAATGAAAGGTTATCCCGTACGGGATAACCTTTTTTGATGACTGTACAAGTATTAAAAGGTACAATACTAGTAGAGATTGAAGTTGATTGTAGTGGTTGTTATAAAGCTAAGGAGTTGTATTGTGAAAAGAATATATTCATACCTTGCTGCACTGTTAATGCTAAGTCTTATGGCTTCACAAGTACATGCAAAAGAGCAGGTTACTCAAAGTGATATTTCTGGTAGTGCTAAAGAGAAGTGCGTTAGTAGTGAACAAACTAATGATAAGATTGAAGCTGATTTACAAAGACATTTAGAACGAATGAGGACCGAGGACATAGCTAAGGGGTATTTACGTGAAGAAGAAACGTATGCTCAAGAATTAAGTTTAATTCGGGGGAGATTGTATCATTCAACGGAAAAGTTGATTCATAATGAGAAAAAGACTACTCTTTTATCATATCCAGTGGGAAGCAAGGTTCCTTGTAAGAAGAATTTAAATGATATAGATTCATATACAGACATTATTACTCGTAAAGGCATGACATTCCGCATTCCCAAAGGTGCAGAGTTGAAGATGTTCTATATGTTAGATAACAATATTTTTATAGAGTATGAGATAGGAGATATTTGGTATTCTATTGAGATAATTCCTTTAGATGTAGATCATCCTGATAGTAAAGATATAGAAAATAAAGTGCTTGTAGATAAAGAGTATAATTTTTATCATTCTTTACAAACATATTGGCGCATTTGGGGACCGTACTATGAACCAAATGATACTACTTATTCAGCGGTATTGAATAATGGCTTACCTGGAATATTAGTAGATTCATATCATCCAGATAAAAAATCTAGGTTACAATTTGTTACATACGATGGACGTTATGCTGTGTTTAATCAGCTTGAATATAAACCAAGCACTAGTCCTTTTACTCATGAGCAGTTAAGAAATACGATTGAATATTTTGATTCTAATAATAATCCAGAGTTTAAGGCTAAAAAGCATAGATTATTCCCTGATGAGAGGATAATTCGTATATATGAGTACTAGTACAAACCTTATATTACTAATTATATAATTTGTGTTATACTTCTATATAGAATAATATCGAATTAATAGAAGGCTAGTTGGCATATTCTGTGCAGGCTAGAGATTAGAATGAAAGATAAGTCAGTATTACCAATTGAGGAACAATTAAATAGATTTCTTCAACCGAAATGCCTTATCCCTGGTGGCCTAGGCTTGTGGGAGGAGTATTTCCGCAAGATTTGTACAGCTTGGGGCGAGATTAGTGGTGAAATTCGACCTCAACATATCATATTTTCTGCCGATAATGGTTGTAATATGGAAGGCTATGTAGGTTATAACTATGAGGTAACGCAAAAGCAGTCGCGTAATATGCTCTTGGGTCGCTCGTCGGCGACGCAATTTTGTAACTTTAATAATATTCCCTATGAGGTTGTGGATATAGGGATTGCCTCAGATGATGGCATCGGAGTGGATCGCAAGGTCGCAAAGGGGACAAAGAATATATTAAATCATCCTGCTATGACTGAGGATGAATTTAATCGTGCCTTTCAAGTTGGCTATGAACGGGTACAACATTATGTAAAGCAAGGGATAAATCTTTTTTCCTTTGGTGAAATGGGGCTTGGTAATACGACGACTTCTGCTTGTGTGTTGTCTGCCTTAACTGGAGCTGATCCCACTGAAACAGTAGGCCCCGGTTCTTGGCCGAATAAACCAGATTTGATGAAGCGTAAAATTGATTTTGTGCGCGCTGTATTAGATAAGCATAAGGCTAATATTGTTTCTGAAAGTGAGCCTGATCGAATTCGTAAAATTGTGGCCCATGTAGGGGGCTTTGATATTGCTGCTATTCTTGGAGCTATGCTGGCTTGTGTAGATTTTGAAAGGCCTTTTGTCATTGATGGTTTTATTACATCTGTAGCGGCAGCTTGTGCGGTACATATGAATGATCGTGTTAAGGCTTACGCATTGCCATCTCATAACTCTCGAGAAAAAGGCACAGAGCTAGCTTTAGCAGAGGTGGGAATTACACAAGATATGGTTCCTATTCAAGCCCACATGTCGATGGGGGAAGGGACAGGAGCTATCTTAATGGTTCAAATGTTGAAAACGACACAGCATATGTTTGTAAACGTAGGGACCTTTGCAGATTTGATGAAATTATAAGGAGAAAGAATGGAAATAAATAAATACTTTGATATACATTTTGAGCGCGCCGATGATGCAACTATTGCTAAAAGATTGATAGGTGGGGCTAAGATTAAGGGCCCTGCGTTGGTTACCCTGATTCTCTCCATATTTATCGCCTCTATTGGGTTGAATATGAATAGTACGGCAGTTGTTATTGGTGCTATGCTTATATCGCCGTTGATGGGACCTATTTTAGCAACTGGTTTTGGCTTTGCTACGCTTAATTTTACAGTTGTAAAAAGCGGTATTTTAAGATTGTCCTTACAGGTTACGATTGCTGTTTTGGCATCTGCTTTATATTTTTATATTTCTCCCGTTCAGACGGCTACATCTGAACTATTAGCACGTACAGAACCGAATATTTTTGATGTATTCATTGCTATATTTGGTGGGTTAGCTGGGATTATTGGGCAAACGCGTAAGACCTTAGATAATGTTATACCAGGTGTTGCGATTGCGACTGCACTTATGCCACCACTATGTACGGCAGGATATGGACTGGCTAATGGAAATTGGCACTATTTCATTGGGGCTGGCTATCTATTCTTTATAAATGCATTTTTCATCTTCTTTGCAGCTTTTATTGTTTTAAAGGGTGTATATAGTTTGCCATTCCATAAACAAGTAGAAGAGGTTAATCGTCGTAACCAGCTAATATTTCTCGTGATTGGTCTTATTATGGCTATACCAAGTATTTATGCAGGCTATGATATGACCATCAAGTATTCTGAGTCAAATCATATGGAGCAGTTTATTAAGAATGATATTAATCAAGAGGGACGTCGACAGGTGATTGATTATTCATTGGATCAAACGAATAAGCTAGTAGACATAGTAGTTATAGGAGCTCCTGTGACTTCAGAGGAGCGAGCCCAGTTGGATGATAAGTTACAGAAAGATGAGTACTTGCAACCTTATACATTACGATTTGTTAATAGCGTAGATGAGCAAAAATCTGCTGTGGATAAGACGAACTTGAATAAATCTTCAGAGAATCTTGGAACATATAAAAACTTGAGTAATCTGTACCAGCCGACTTATCAATTAGTAAGTGACACTATAAATACTATGAAAACGACAGAAGCTGAAGCAAAGGCGTTATTCCCGTTTGTAAGCAAAGTGGAAGGCATGCCTTTGATAGATAATTTAGAACAGCCTAAAGCGAATCGCTATATGGTGATTATCCATACCACGTCCACTGTATCTGATTCAGATTTGGAACGAATAAAAGCTTGGTTAGAGGCTAAATTATCAGCACCTGTAACTATTTCTGTGGAGCAAACAACGTCAACTTTATAATTGAATCTTTTGATTAGATTGTTTATTATATAGAGCGATATTTATAACGGTACTAAGTTTGATTGTACCTATTAGGTATATTACCTAGTAGTACGGGGAATCATCTTAGTACCGTTTTTATGTACTTGGTAGAGCTAAATGTAATTACTCTTATCTTGCTATAGATTAAAGTTATATTAATACATGTATAAAATCTATTATACGAGTAGGAATTAAATTGCTATACTAACTACATCGAAATTATTAAATGACTAAATGTAGATACATGATAAGAATATATAGCTTTTTAATATATCTACGTGTGTGTATGCGTATGAGTCCTCGTCCATTGATGTAGGTGTTCATCGTAGATAGGAGGATTACATGAAAAAATGGTTGGCATTAGCCGCGACGGCCGTATTGGGCGCGTCTTTATTAATTAGTGGTTGTGGCTCTTCCACAAATAATGCGAGCTCTAGTGGCTCTAAAGAGGTACTAAAGGTAGCAGCAAATCCTGTACCTCATGCTGAAATCTTAGAACAAGTAAAACCTATTTTGGCTAAGGAAGGTGTAGATTTACAAATCGTTGAATTTACAGACTACATCCAACCAAACATGGCATTATCTAGCCATGAAGTCAATGCAAACTTCTTTGCAAACGTACCTTACCAAAATAACTATAACAAAGACCATGGTACAAACTTCGTAAGCTTTGCACCAGTTCACATTGAACCATTGGCTATTTACTCTCAAAAAATTAAAGACTTGAAAGACTTGCCAAATGGTGCAAAAGTAGCAATTCCATCTGACCCAACAAACAGTGCTCGTGCACTTCTCTTGTTGCAAAGTGCTGGTCTTGTAACATTAAAAGACCCAACTGGTTTGACTAATACAGTATTTGATATAACTAGCAATCCTAAAAATATCCAAATTACTGAGTTAGAAGCAGCTCAAATTCCTCGTTCCATCCAAGACTTAGATGCAGCAGTAATCAATGCTAACTATGCATTGCCAGCTGGTCTTAATCCTACAAAAGATGGCTTATTCGTAGAAAAAGCTGACTCTCCATATGCAAATCTTCTTTCCGTTAACCCTGGTGATGAAAATAAACCAGCTATCCAAAAATTAGCTAAAGCATTACAATCTCCAGAAGTTAAGAAGTTCATCGAAGAACACTACAAAGGGGCTATTATCCCAGCGTTCTAATCGATTGATCGTTAATAACACATATGTATCTGAAATACCTTCTCATGACAAACTCTATAGATACGAAAAAAGGCGTAACACCATTGGTGTTACGCCTTTTTTATTATATTACGCATCAATTGGCTTAGCATATTTCTTCCGATACGAATGTGGTGTTTCGGTGGTAGCTAGCTTGAATATTTTACAGAAGTAGCTTGTTCTGTTATAGCCCAATGTTTTACTAATCTGATTAACTGTTAGTTGGGAATATACTAATAGTTTTTTTGCTTCTTGTATGCGTAATAGTGTTATATATTGCACTACTGAAAGTCCCGTATCATCTTTAAAAATCTTAGAGAAGTATGACTCACTTAAATGAATATGTTCCGAAATCCTTCTGAGCGACACGCGTTTGCCCAGATTTTTTTCTATATATAACATAGCCTTTCGAATTTCTGGACGATTAATAGGTCGTTCAGACTCCACAAAGTCTGGCAATTGTTCATAAGGCATCTCTTCTGCTATGGCATCGTTAAATGGGAAGTAGTGTTCTACCAAAATCCGTAAAACCTTTGTAGCACTGTAAATTTGTTCGGCTGTCAAAACTGGTAAGGTCCGATATAAGGCTCGAAGTTTGGTGTCATCATGCCAATCGGTTTGGGTAGGCAAAATAGGTTTGATCGTTGTATCTTCTGTTTTTGTTTGTCCTGCCATGATGAAGCCTAAGATGGCGCCATCTTTCATGATGGGCACGGAGAAATCTATAAGGCCCATGTGACAGCGGTACGGACAGGATGATAGTTCTTTTGTAGCATCTAGGCCACCATATAAGTCGCATTGATTGCAGCGCTTGGCATAGATTGGATTGCGTCTTACAACCTTGCAAAAAGGGGAAAAGTTATATTCTTGAGATAACACTTTTCCACGATTATTAACAAAAATAGCCGCAATCTTTGTTATGTTTGTGAAATCGCGCATGATTTCATTAATAAGCTTAGTATCTTCATTCGTACAAATCATGGTAAAACCTCCAATCACAAATGTGTTAAGAGGTCTAGTAAGCACACCGTTAAATAGCTCTACTTGCTCTCTATCTAATGGGACGGCTCTAAACCTGAGAAAAGAGAAAAGTGACATACCACCTAAAATTCATATACCTATAAAATTAAGTTATTTCTTGCTTTTATATGTATAAGTATAACAGGATTGTCGTATTTTAGTAATAGAAAAATCGCATTTTTCGAATATACATAAAAAAGTTACATTTAATAATTTTTATAATAAAGGTAGATAAAAGCCTTATAGTACATGTATTTAGAAAGGATTGAGTCCGATGGGTTGTGACTGAATAGCAAGGCATGCTCTATAGCAATATATGGTGTACAGAATCTAGGGTTGCATACATATGAATGGTTAAAGAAATGATAAAAAATATAAAATGGTATACCGCAACATAGTTTTCTGTACATAGATACTTTGATACTTTCATTATACGTATGGAGGGTATTATGGCGACAACATGTGGATTAACTGAATTTGTAGGGACTAGTAAAACTGGTGATACTATTGGTCTTGTAATTGCTAACGTAGATCAACAAGTATTAGATGCGATGAAACTAAAGAAAAAATATCGTTCCATCGGTATTTTAGGTGCTCGTACTGGTGCAGGCCCACACATTATGGCTGCTGATGAAGCAGTAAAAGCAACCAATACTGAAATTGTTAGCATTGAATTACCTCGTGATACTAAAGGTGGTGCAGGCCATGGGTCGTTAATCATTTTTGGTGGTGATGATGTATCCGATGTAAAACGAGCTATCGAAGTAGCATTAGCTGAAGTGGAACGTACTTTTGGCGATGTATACGCAAACGATGCTGGTCATATTGAACTTCAATATACAGCACGCGCTAGTCATGCAGTAAATGCAGCATTTGGCGCTCCTGAAGGTAAAGCTTTTGGCCTTATCGTAGGTGCTCCAGCAGCTATTGGCGTAGTTATGGCCGATGTAGCTGTTAAATCTGCAAACGTTGATGTAATCGGTTATGCATCTCCTTCTGCAGGTACAAGTAATTCTAATGAAGTAATTTTACAGATTTCTGGCGATTCTGGGGCTGTACGACAAGCGGTTATTTCTGCTCGTGAAGTAGGTAAACAATTGCTCGGTACTATGGGTGACGAACCAGTGAACGGAGCCCCTTCCTATATCTAATCTGAAAGGATGGTATGCCCTATGAAATCAAAACGTTTCGAAGTCTTAAGTCAACGTCCTGTTAATCAGGATGGTTATGTAAAGGAATGGGTAGAGGAAGGTTTTATAGCCATGGAATCTCCTCAAGATCCAAAGCCTAGCCTCAAAATCGAAGGTGGTCGCATCGTTGAACTCGATGGTAAATGCCGAGAAGATTTTGATCTTATCGATACATTTATTGCAAATTACGGTATCGTTCTCGATGGTGCTGAACAAGCAATGGCAAAGGATTCAAAAGAGATTGCTAATATGATGCTTACACCATCAGTACCTCGTGAAGAAATCGTTAAGATTTGTAAATCTATTACTCCAGCGAAAATGTTGGAAGTTGTTTCTTCTATGAACGTTGTTGAAATGATGCAATGTATGCAAAAAATGCGTGCTCGTCGTACAATGGCTAACCAAGCCCATGTAACGAACGTAAACGACAATCCAGTGCAAATCGCAGCTGATGCTGCGGAAGGTGCACTTCGTGGGTTCGCAGAAGAAGAAACAACAGTAGCAGTTGCTCGTTACGCACCACTCAATGCGATTAGCTTACTCGTAGGCTCTCAATGTGGTCGCCCAGGTGTATTGACACAATGCTCCTTGGAAGAAGCGACAGAATTGGAACTTGGCATGCGTGGCTTCACAGCATATGCAGAAACAATTTCCGTATATGGTACAGAAGACGTATTTACCGATGGTGATGATACACCTTGGTCTAAAGGATTCCTCGCATCTGCTTATGCCTCTCGTGGTCTTAAAATGCGCTTCACCTCTGGTACAGGTTCTGAAGTACAAATGGGCCAAGCAGAAGGTAAATCTATGTTGTACCTTGAAATCCGCTGCCTATACATCACAAAAGGCGCTGGCGTACAAGGTATCCAAAATGGCTCTGTAAGCTGTATCGGTATTCCAGCAGCTGTACCTTCTGGTATCCGCGCTGTATTAGCAGAAAACCTTGTAGCAGCTATGCTAGACCTAGAATGTGCATCTAGTAATGACCAAACATTCAGTCATTCTGATTTGCGTAGAACAGCTCGTACATTGATGCAATTTGCACCAGGTACTGACTTTATCTGTTCTGGTTATAGCTCTACACCAAACTATGACAACATGTTTGCTGGTTCGAACTGGGATGCAGAGGACTATGATGACTGGACAGTTATCCAACGTGACCTTAAGGTAAATGGTGGACTTATCCCTGCTCGCGAAGAAGAAGTAGTAGTAGTTCGTAATAAAGCGGCTCGTGCACTACAAGCTTTGTTCAAAGCATTAGGTTTGCCTCCGATTACAGATCAAGAGGTAGAGGCTGCTACTTATGCGAATGGCTCTAAAGATATGCCTCCTCGCGACAAGGTTGCAGATATTAAAGCAGCTCAAGACTTGTTGAACCGCGGTGTTACAGGCGTTGACTTTGTAAAAGGCTTAGCTAAAGAAGGTCATCCTGATGTAGCACAAAGTATTTTGAATCTATTAAAACAAAAAATCTCCGGCGATTACTTACAAACATCGGCCATCTTTGACCGTGATTTCAATGTTATCTCTGCGATTAACAATAGAAATGACTATCAAGGTGTTGGCACAGGTTATCGTGTGGAAGGTGAAGATTGGGAACGCATTAAAGATATTCCAAACGCCATTGATCCACGGGATATATAAGGAGGTGTCATGATGGCTGAAATTAACAGAGATGTATTACGTTCTATTATCCTAGACGTTTTACAAGAAATGGGTGGTGTTCATGAAGCACCACAATTCAAGGCTAGTGCTGGTAAAAGCACAACACCAAGTGCAGCTCCTAGACATGAAGACCCAACTGGTGACGATAGCTGGCTCCAAACTGGTGGCCCTGCACAACCTGGTACAAGCGCAGATGAAGTGGTTATTGCTGTTGGCCCTGCCTTTGGCCGTAGTCAACGACAAACCATCGTTGGTGTACCGCATCAAGAGGTAATTCGCCAATTAGTAGCTGGTATCGAAGAAGAAGGTTTAAAAGCTCGTGTAATTCGCGTATACCGTTCCTCTGACGTAGCGGCCGTAGCCGTTGAAGGCGATTCTATTTCTGGATCTGGTGTATGCATCGGTATTCAATCTAAAGGTACTACTTTGATTCACCAACGGGACTTACAACCACTTTCAAACTTGGAATTATTCCCTCAAGCACCGCTATTAACAGCTGAAACATACCGCGCTATCGGTAAAAATGCTGCTAAATATGCTAAGGGCGAATCCCCAACACCAGTACCAACATTGAACGATCAAATGGCTCGTCCAAAATATCAAGCATTATCTGCATTGCTTCATATCAAGGAAACTAAGCATGTAGTAAAAGGTAAGCCAGCTGATGAAGTTCGTGTCACTGTATAAGGAGGTTTACTATGGCTAACGAATTAGAAGCCTTAATTCGGCAGATCGTATCTGAAATAGATGGGGCAAAGGGAAATACTACACAATACTCTGCGCCTCATACATCATCTACACCTAATACAACAGTTGTAGATAGGATGGTTACCATCGAGGATTATCCGATTGCTAAAAAACATCCAGAATGGATTGATCTTGGTCAAGGTCGAGACTTAAGCCATATTACGATGGATAATGTAATGGCCGGTCATATCACAATGGACGATTTAAAAATTTCTCCATCTATTCTGAAAGCTCAAGGTCAAATTGCTAAGGCTGGGGGCCGAGATCAAATTGAACTCAACTTCTCTCGCGCTGCAGAAATGACGAAGGTAAGTGATAAACGTTTACTTGAAATGTACAATGCACTTCGTCCATATCGTTCTTCCAAACAAGAACTGTTAGATATTGCTAGCGAACTTGATGGTTTAGGGGCTCCGATTTGTGCAAACTTTGTACGAGAAGCTGCAGAAAATTACGAACGTCGTAAAAAACTTAAAGGTGATAATTAACCTATAGGAGATGTCATTATGAAACGAATTGTTGGCATCGATATCGGAAACTCTACAACAGAAGCGGCCTTGGCCGAAATTCATAGTAATGGAGAGGTAAAGTTCTTATCTTCTGCCATCGCTAGTACCACTGGTATTAAAGGAACACGCGAAAATATCGTAGGTCTCATGGATGCCCTCAAGTCGCTAATTAGGTCTGCTAATCTTACACTACGAGACATTGACTTAGTTCGCATTAATGAGGCTACACCAGTTATCGGCGATGTGGCCATGGAAACGATTACAGAAACCATAATTACGGAATCTACCATGATAGGGCACAACCCTAAAACACCAGGTGGCTTAGGTCTTGGTGTAGGGTATACCGTTCCCATTGAGCAACTAATTGATAAGCCACAAGGTCAGCCATACATCGTGGTAGCTCCAAAGATTATCGATTTTGAATTGGTAGCACAGCTTATTAATGCGTACTGTAAGCGAGGTTATGATATTCGAGCTGCCATCCTTCAAGCCGATGACGGCGTACTCGTTAACAATCGATTAGATTATAAAATTCCTATCGTAGATGAGGTTGCGTATATCGACAAAATCCCAATGGGCATGCTTTCTGCGGTAGAGGTTGTAGAACCAGGGCAAGTGGTATCACAATTATCGAATCCTTATGGAATCGCCACTGTATTTGAGCTTTCACCAGAGGAAACAAAGAATATTGTGCCTATCGCTAGAGCTCTTATCGGAAATCGCTCAGCTGTAGTCATCAAAACACCGGCAGGGGACGTTAAGGAGCGGGTAATACCGGCAGGATCCATCATTGTTATGGGGAATGATCGAACTGTATCCGTCGATGTATCTGCTGGGGCAGAGAGAATTATGGAAACCCTCGAATCTGTTCATCCTATCGATGATATCAGTGGTGAAGCAGGTACGAACGTAGGTGGCATGCTTGAAAAGGTTCGCCTTACAATGGCTCAATTGACGAATAAATCCCCGCAAGATGTATTCATCCAAGACTTGCTAGCCGTAGATGTAGCTGTTCCTATTAATGTAAAGGGTGGCCTTGCAGGTGAGTTCTCTATGGAACAAGCCGTAGGCATTGCCTCCATGGTTAAGTCAGATCATCTACAAATGGAAATCATTGCGAAGCAGGTAGAAAAAGAGTTAGGCGTACCAGTTGAAATCGGTGGTGAAGAGGCTGAATCAGCTATCTTAGGGGCTTTGACTACACCGGGGACAGCAAAACCAATGGCCATACTCGATTTAGGGGCAGGCTCAACTGATGCATCTATCATTAACCAAGAAGGAAAAATTAAAGCCATTCATCTTGCAGGAGCAGGAAATATGGTAACTATGCTGATCAATTCTGAACTTGGTTTAGAGGATATGCATATTGCAGAAGCCATCAAACGAGATCCATTGGCTCAAGTACTCAGTGTATATCACATTCGTCACGAAGATGGAACGGTGCAGTTCTTTAATGAACCACTTTCGGCAGCATTGTTTGGACGCGTTGTTATCATAACGCCAGATGGGCTCGTTCCTGTAGAGCGAGATATCCCTCTAGAAAAGATTAAGCGTGTTCGTCAAACTGCAAAGAAACGGGTATTTGTCACAAACTCACTCCGCGCTTTGGCATCTGTTAGTCCTACTCATAATGTGCGAGATATACCATTCGTAGTTATCGTAGGTGGTTCTGCATTAGACTTTGAAATTCCTCAACTCGTAACCGATGCACTTTCACAATATGCATTAGTAGCGGGGCGAGGCAATATTCGAGGCGTTGAAGGGGCACGAAATGCGGTAGCTACAGGATTGGTATTATCCTATGCACAGAAGGGAGGCCTATGATGGATCAAAGTATCGTCAGTAAGCCAACCATATTGCTGTATGCTACAGAGCATATCAGTGAGGATATACTAAAACCCGTTCTATATGGAATTGAAGAGGAAGGTCTACCTGTTGTCATTGAGTCCCATAGTGGTACGCATATGACATTGGCCGACCTAGCATCTCGTAATTCAGCTTTATCTGTTGGGATAGGCGTTGATGATGAGGCGATTGTGTTGACCTATAAAAACATACCAATGCATCAATTTATTTATCGACTTACGGGTTATGCTCAATATCCAGATAGCTTACGCACCTTAGGTGTCAATGCAGCCCGCCTTGTAAAAGGTAATCCTTTCGTTTCTGATGAACGATTGGAAGTAGCTTTTTAAATCTAACTAACTTTAGAGGTGGTGCATATGGCTATTTATACGAAAACCGGTGATGCAGGTACAACGGCCTTATTTGATGGCACTAGAGTACCTAAAAATTCACTTCGTGTGGACACATATGGAACCTTTGATGAATTAAATGCACAGGTTAGTGTATGTGAGAAATTAGTCGTCTCACCAGACAATAAACATGTGCTTCACACATTACAACATCAGCTATTCCGCTTATGTGCGGAGGTAGCCACGCCTCATGTGGAAAATCTAAGTGAAAGTAGTAATCTAATTTCACAACAAGATATAAGCGAATTGGAATACATGATCGATGACTATACTAATCGATTGCCACAGCAACATAGCTTTATATTAAGCGGAAATTATCTATCTGCTGCAGAGCTACACGTGGCGCGTACTATTTGTCGTCGTGGTGAACGATTGCTTATAAGTTTAGGTTCTGTAGAACCTATTCGCGATGAGGTTCGTAAATTTATTAATCGACTATCTGATGCTCTATATATCATGGCTCGCATGGAAGACTATATACAATTTGTAGAAACAATTGTAGAACGCGTTTCAGAACGTGTAGCAACTAGTCGTGAGGAAATACTGACAGAAAGCAATCAATGCGTAAGTAATATAGAGCATACTGCTGAAAGTGGAGTTATTGATATGTCAACTGGAACAGAGTTAGAGCATATTATGACGAAGCTTTCACAAGCGGCATTGGACTACGCTCAGTCCATAGGCGTACCTATCGTTGTATCTATAGTAGATGCAAACGGTATATTAATGTATTTCCAACGTATGTCAGATGCATTGCTCATCAGTAACGACATCGCACAGGCAAAGGCGTACACCGCAGTAGCGCTTAAATCAGCAACTCATGAAATACATCCAAGCGCACAGCCTGATGGCGATCTATTCAACATAGAATCCATGGTAAACCGTAAAATTTGCACTTTTGGTGGCGGATATCCAATCATGATTAATGGAAAAATGATTGGTGGACTCGGCATTAGCGGTGGTACCGTGGCACAGGATATGGACATTGCATCTCATGCATTACAATCTCTGTTAATTCAATGAGGTGAAAACAATGGACGTAACGCAAATGTATATTAGTGAGTTTGTTGGTACTGCCGTTTTAATTGCATTTGGTAATACTACCAATGCATCTATCTTGTTAAAGAAAACCATTGTTAGTATTTTTGGTACTAACTGGCTACACATTATCTTCGGATGGGCATTTGCCGTAGCCTTTGGTGTATATGTAGGGATTACACTTGGTGGCCCGGGGCATTTGAACCCTGCCGTTACCTTTGCTCTTGCTGTAGCAGGTATATTCCCTTGGGATCAAGTCATTCCAATGTCCATAGCTCAAATTGCAGGTGGTTTTACAGGTGCTGCCATTGCTGCATTGTTCTATTATCCACACTTTAAAGTAACCGGTCCTGACGAAGGAAACTGTGTAGGGATTTTTGCAACAGGTCCAGCAATCGATAATAAACCTTTCAATTTGATATCTGAGATTATAGCAACATTTATGTTTATGCTAGCGATTCTCTGCTTAGGAAAAATGGCCGATGGTTTAGCACCTATGGTCATCGGTATTTTGGTAGCATCCATTGGTATGTCCTTTGGTGCAACTACTGGATATGCATTAAATCCAGCCCGTGACTTTGGTCCACGGTTAGCATATTTTTTATTACCGATTCCTAATAAGGGAACTGCGAACTGGCAATATGCATGGGTACCATTTATTGGCCCATTGATTGGGGCAGGTTTAGCTGTGTTGTTCTTCCAATTAGTGGCACCTTAACTATAGCTAGAGTATATAAAACAACGACAAACTATAACATGTCAGTATAGTTTAAAGAATACATATTACATTAGGAGGAGATTATATGGCCTTTCAAGAGGTAATTGATGCAAAACAGCGCATCATTCAAGAGTTTGTACCCGGAAAGCAGGTTACGATAGCTCATGTTATTGCCAATCCTAAGCCAGATCTATTTAGAAAAATGGGGCTTGAGGAAAAAGGACGCAATGCCATTGGAATTCTTACCATAACACCTGGCGAAGGGACCATTATTGCAGCCGATATTGCAAGTAAATCAGGTGATATCGAAATCGGTTTCATCGATAGATTTTCGGGGGCACTTCTCATAACTGGTGATATATCTGCTGTTGAATCTGCTTTGCGCAGCGTAATTGAAGGTCTGCAACGCATATTAGGATTCTTTCCAACGGATTTAACAAGATCCTAATGAAAGGGTAATTATGAGCACCGAAAAGAAAGAAAAACGCATCCTTCTAGTAGGTCGTAGCGGTTGTGGTAAGACTACATTAGCAGATACGATTACTCATGGCTCGGCTACGTATCATAAGACACAAGCCATAACGAGAGTGGGAAATTTTATCGATACCCCTGGAGAATATATGGAGAATCCTAATTACTATCGAGGCATTATCTTGCACGCCTATGATGCGGACGTAGTGATTTTCATGATTCCTGCAGGTGATGAAACAACCATATTCCCACCAAACTTTGGAAACTCCTTAAATCGCGAGGTTATAGGGGTTGTATCAAAGGTGGACACGGGTAAAGATGTTGAGGCGCCTCGGCGCAATCTTAAACTAGCGGGAGCCACTAATATTTTTGAAATATCAGTTCACGACGAAGAGTCGTTAAAACAATTATGTAACTACATATACGGTTAGTTGAAAGAAGGTTTTTCCATGGACAAAGTGTTTGAAGAACAACTTAATCAATTTATTTTAAATAAGGCGATCATTCCAAAAAGCTTGGGTCTATGGGAACGATATTTCAAAAAAATGTGTCTCGCTTGGCAAGATATGAAACCTGAGATTCAGGCTCAGCATATTATCTTTTCTGCAGATAATGGTATTTCCGTAGATGGCCTAATCGGTTATAACTATGAGATTACTCGTAAACAGTCTCAGAATATGATTGATGGTAAAAGTGCAGTTGCTAATTACTGTATCTTTAACCATATTCCTTATGAAGTGGTAGATGTAGGCATTGCGTGCCCACAAGGTATTGGAGTCAATCGAAAGGTAGCTCAAGGCACAAAGAATATATTAGATGGTGCTGCTATGAGTGATGAAGAGTTTGACCTAGCATACCAAGCTGGATATAACCGAGTTGTTTACTATGCAGAATCGGGTATCAATCTATTTTCCTTTGGCGAAATGGGTGTTGGTAATACAACTACTTCAGCAGCTGTTCTGAGTGGTCTTACAAAACTAGACCCACGGATAACTGTAGGTCCTGGATCTGGCCCTGATGAAGAGGCGTACATGAATCAAAAACGAGAGTTTGTACGTACTGCATTATCTCATCATAAGGGGCACTTAAATAGTCCTAAAGAGGTAATTAGCCGCGTAGGTGGCTTTGATATAGCCGCGATTACAGGTGCTATGGTAGCTTGTACAGACTTACATATCCCATTTGTAATCGATGGATATATTACAGCTGTTGCCATGGCTTGTGCTACTCAAATGAATGGAGACGCTCCATTATACGGTATTCCATCTCATTATTCTCGCGAGGTAGGGATGGCCGCAGCATTGGCTTATGCAAATATTCGTCTTGATGAAGTTCCAATCCATGGACAAATGGCGTTAGGTGAAGGTACTGGTGCTGTACTCATGGTACAACTACTTAAAACAGCGCACTTTGCCTTTATGAATATAGGTACTATGGTGGAACTATTAGAAAAATAAATTTGTAATCTTTATTCTATGTTTTGTAAAAGGAGAGAAAACAGATGACACAAGAAGCATTAGGTATGGTGGAAACTAAGGGTCTAGTAGGCGCTATTGAAGCAGCTGATGCAATGCTTAAAGCAGCTAATGTGGAACTCGTAGGCAATGAAAAAATTGGCTCTGGTCTCGTTACTGTTATGGTTCGTGGTGATGTAGGTGCTGTAAAAGCTGCTGTAGACGCAGGTGCAGCTGCTGCAGAACGGGTAGGTATTGTTATCTCTACTCATGTAATTCCAAGACCACATAAAGATGTAGAAGGTATTTTACCAACAAAGGGTGAATAATTATGGCCGATACTAATAGTATGGTAGATGAGATTTTAAAGCGCGTATTGATGCGTATCGATAGTGCTGATTTAAGCAAAACTTCAGGCGCGACTAGTAATGCATCATGTGCTTCGGCACCTGTAAGTTCACCTGCTGTAAGTCAACTACAAACTTCTATGATTACTGAACACGTAGGTAGCACTACAACAGGCGATACGATTGGTCTCGTAATTGCCAATGTTGATAGTCAAGTATTGGAAGCTATGAAGCTCACTAAGTCATATCGATCCATCGGTATCTTAGGTTCACGTACAGGTGCAGGGCCGCAAATTATGGCCGCTGATGAAGCTGTAAAAGCAACGAATACAGAGATTGTTAGCATTGAACTGGCCCGTGATATGAAAGGTGGCGCTGGTTCTGGTTCCCTTATCATATTTGGTGGCGATGACGTATCCGATGTAAGACGTTCTGTGGAAGTAGCATTACGTGAATTAGAACGCACCTTTGGCGAAGTATATATGAATGACGCAGGCCATGTGGAGGTCCAATATACAGCGCGTGCAGGAGAAGCCTTAGTCACTGCTTTTGGGACACCAGAAGGTAAAGCCTTTGGGTTATTAGTAGGTGCCCCAGCAGCAATAGGTGTAGTTATGGCAGATACAGCAGTTAAATCAGCTAATGTAGATGTGGTAGATTATCAGTCTCCATCGAGCTCAGATATGTCAAATGAAGTTGTTTTACTAATTTCTGGTGACTCTGGCGCTGTTAAACAAGCTGTAAAAGCAGCACGTGATGTGGGGTTAGCGTTACTAGAAACTATGGGAGAAAGACCTAAAAACAAAGGTAATGCTTACATTATCTAATGAATAAACGTCGGGAGGTGGCATGGTGAAAGATTCACTAGGGTTACTAGAAGTAGCTGGTTTGCTGGGGGCTATCACCGCATCAGATGCAATGGTTAAAGCTGCAAATGTACGGCTCATAGGAATAGAAAAGGCGAGAGGTCTTGGCTGGATGACCGTAAAGGTAACTGGTGATGTGGCAGCTGTTGAAGCAGCTGTTCAAACAGGTGTGGCGATTACAAAAGGTATGAACTTGTATGTAGCTCACAAAGTAATTCCTCGACCTGCAGAAGGCTTAGTAGAATCCTTTAATGATGATTTTACAGATAAGCCGGCTAAGGTAGCTGATGAAACAGAGAAACCCCAATTAGATGAAAAGGTTGTTGAGGTATTAGATGAGATAGTATCTAAGATCATAGAACCGAAAAGTTCTAAATCAACAGGTACAAAGAAAATAACACCAAAGAAAAACACTAAAAAGAAATAAAGTAGTAAATAATAAAGGAGATTATCATGAATAACGCATTAGGCATGGTAGAAACAAAAGGTTTAGTAGGCGCAATTGAAGCGGCTGACGCAATGGTAAAGGCAGCTAACGTTACATTAGAAGGTACTGAAAAAATCGGTTCCGGTCTTGTAACAGTAATGGTTCGCGGTGATGTAGGCGCTGTAAAAGCAGCTGTTGATGCGGGCTGTGCAGCAGCACAAAAAGTAGGTGAAGTAGTATCTACTCATGTAATTCCACGCCCTCATAGCGATGTAGAATTGATCTTACCTAAGAAAGGATAATAGCTTATGGATCGGGAACAGATTCGTGCTATCGTACGAGAAGTGATCGAAGCCATGTTCGAATCGTCCATTCCCGTAGGTGTGAGCAATAGACATGTCCATCTATGTCAGGAAGATTGGGATAGATTATTCCCTAATCAGGCAATTACTAAGAAAAGTGACTTAAAACAAACTGGAGAGTTTGCTTCAGAACAAACAGTTACTTTAGTGGGGCCTAAAGGAGTCATTCAAAATGTTCGCGTACTAGGTCCTCTTAGAAAGCAGTCACAAGTGGAGGTATCGTTGACCGATGCTCGTGCATTGGGTATAAAACCTCCTATTGTGCTATCTGGTCATTTAGAAACAGCCGTAGAGATTACTATATGTACTGAAAACGGGGAGATTACGAAACCTATTTGTATCGCGGCAAAACGACATATTCATATGTCACCTGATGATGCAAAACGGCTTAATGTAAACGATGGCGATAGCGTTAATGTTGAACTTCAAACGCCAGAACGCACTACTGTATTTGGTGATGTCATCGTTCGGGCCGTACCTGGTTTTGTTCTGGAGCTCCATATTGATACAGATGAGGCAAATGCTGCCAATGTACAAGGTACAGTGATGGCGAGAATTGTACAGTAAAGTAGGTGATATGATGAAAGGTTTGAAAAAGGTAAATAATACCTTGCAAGAGTTCTCTGATCTTGTAGAGTCCAAACAAGTGAGCTCTCATAATCAAAAGAATTTGCGCGTAGGCATTGACCTTGGTACATCATCTATTGTCCTATCCGTAGTAAACGATAAAGGTAAACCTATATATGGTGCTTTTGAATACAACGAATCTATTCGAGATGGCCTTGTAGTTGACTATGTGGGAGCTGTTACGATTACGAGAGCTTTAAAGGCTAAGGCGGAAGCTGCCTTAGGCACAGAGCTTGTATATGCCGCAGCAGCTGTTCCACCTGGAACGATAGGCAAGAATAAAGAGGTAGTAGGCCATGTTCTTGAAAGTGCCGGTTTTGAAGTAACCTGCATTTTAGACGAGCCTACCGCTGCTGCTAATGTGTTAGGCATCACCGATGGCGCCGTTATTGACGTCGGTGGTGGTACTACGGGCATAAGCATTTTAAAAGATGGCCGAGTTGTATATACCGTAGATGAGCCTACAGGAGGCACCCATATGAATCTTGTTATTAGCGGGGCCTATGGCATCTCTATTCCTGAAGCGGAAGCTTATAAGCGCAATGAAGCGAATAAACGTGATGTATATGCAACCATACGGCCGGTTGTAGAGAAAATGGCAGCTATTTCTAAGCGTGCGTTACAAGAGGGTGGCTATGAAAAGGGGACTCCCATTATTGTTGTAGGTGGTGCTTCTAATTTTGAGGAGTTTACAAAAACTTTCAGTCAATATATAGGATTACCTGTAGATAAGCCATTATATCCAGAGTTTGTAACGCCCTTAGGGATTGCCATGGGAAGTGAGCATTAATATGGATGCATTAGTTAAACTGGTGCTAGAACGCCTAGAAAAGCGCATGACATCCACTGCTACGTTTATGGTCACAGAGTGCAATAGCTATGATGAGCATATATTGTTGCAGAACCAACTCATTTCTTTCGCTGGTATAGATTATGGTCATATACGAGAGTTAATGCGCGATACATTGGTGCCTTGGGTTGCCTATTTACATCGTGCATTAGCATATGACTGTGAGGTGACGATACACCTAGCAGTTCCTGTAACCTCGTTGATGAATCCATCAGTCATTCTAGATTGGCCTATCAAATTTCTAGATAAATTTGGCCGTCCTATATATGCCAGTCATCAAGCGTGGATAACGGCCTCTTTTGTTAGATCTTGTGAAAGTCAGTCTATTATCGTCATATATAGGGGACAACGGTTCACCATGGCTGCTCGAGATGAAATCGAGCGCTTAGGTATCACAATAATTGAAGGGAACGAGAAGTATGCAAGTCGGTAAAGTTGTGGGTAGTATTGTATCTACTCAAAAGCATGAATCTCTAAAGGGAATGAAACTGATGATGGTAGATATTCTCGATGGAGAACAAGAGTTGACGGGGCGCATAGAGATCGCCGTCGATACAGTATGTGCTGGTGAAGGTGAATATGTGCTTTTAACTCGAGGCTCATCGGCACGGCATATTTTCGAAGATGATAAAGGCACCGCAGTAGATTGTGCTATTGTGGGTATTATTGATAGTTTTGAAAAATAATTGTATAGGAAATAGCTGGTGCCAGAGTTAAACCTAGTTATTGTGTCACATCATGAATGTATCCTTGATTGTGTACACCGTTAGTTGACATGGTCATTGCATCAGCAATGCAACCTATATGGAGGTTCATGATGGAAAACAATACACAGTTGAAAGAAATGATCCGCTCCATGGTTATAGATGTATTACAGGGGCAAAAGCAAGAAATGGCCTCATCACAACCTATTAAACAAGCGCCTAGAGGTCAAGTTGAGCCAGGTGTATTTGATACAGTTGATGAAGCAATTCAAGCTGCAAAAGCAGCACAAGCGCGCTTTGAAGATTGCACCTTAGCAACCCGTGAAAAGGTAATAGCAGACATCCGTGCTGCCATGCGTCCACGAGTACAAGAGTTGGCTCAGAAAACCGTTGAAGAAACGGGGATGGGTCGCGTTGCGGATAAAGTGCTAAAATTAAATCTAACACTCGATAAAACACCGGGCGTAGAAGATCTCGTTACAGAGTGTGAAACAGGCGATAATGGTATGACATTATACGAATTGTCTGCTTATGGTGTTATTGGTACTGTTACGCCAAGTACGAATCCAGCGGAAACATTAATATGTAATACAATAGGTATGCTAGCCGCAGGGAATGCTGTATTCTTTAGCGTTCATCCTGGTGCTAAGCATCTTAGTCGGTTGCTAGTTAGTGAACTTAATCAAATCATCGCCAAATCGAATGGCATTGAAAATCTTATTGTTACACTTCGAGAGCCATCTATTGAGTCTGCTCAAGAGATGATGCTACATCCAGATGTGAGCCTATTAGTTGTTACTGGAGGTCCTGGCGTAGTAAAACAAGCGCTTCAAAGTGGTAAAAAGGTTATAGGTGCTGGTGCAGGCAATCCACCGGCCTTTGTAGATGAAACGGCAGATATTAAAAAGGCCGCTCAAGATATTGTTCTCGGCGCTAGTCTAGATAATAATATTCTGTGTATCGCTGAAAAGAGCGTTGTAGCCATGCGTCAAATCGAGCCACAGCTAGTTCAAGAAATGGTAAAAGCAGGTTGTGTTCTCGTTGAAAATCAACAAGATATTCAACGCTTAGTCGATTTAACAGTGTTACCGAATGGGACACCAAATAAAAAATTTGTCGGTAAAAATGCAAGCGTTATTCTTGATGCAGCACATATTCCGTACAATGGTGATCCACGGTTAATTATCATGCGGGCTCCAAAAGATCATCCCTTTGCAGTAATTGAGATGTTAATGCCTATTTTACCTGTTGTTACAGTAGATAGCTTTGACGAAGGTCTTGATGTATGCTTGATGTTAGAAGCAGGCTTACATCATACGGCCACAATGCATTCCTTGAATATGGAACGCCTAAACCGTATGGCTCGCAAAATGAAAACTTCCATTTTTGTTAAGAATGGTCCGTCCTATGCAGGGCTTGGATTTAGTGGTGAGGGTACGACAACCTTTACAATTGCTACACCTACTGGAGAATCTACTACATCGGCTCGTTGCTTTGCGCGACGTCGTAGATGTTGCTTAACAACAGGATTTAATATTCGATAGGTGGTGAGCATATGAATCAATGGACTTTTCCAACCCAGATTTATGCAGGGCCAGATTCGTTGAATCGTCTTACGGAGTTTTCTAATGAATCTATCCTTATCATATGCGATCCATTTTTAAAAGATTCTCCAAGTCTTACGTATGTGATGGGGTTAATGGATAGTAAAAATAAGGTAACCATCTACACTGATGTAGTACCTGATCCACCTATAACGCATGTAGTAAAGGGTATTGAGTTTATGGAAGGCATTAAACCAACTGTAATCATTGCCATAGGTGGGGGCTCCTGTATCGATATGAGTAAGGGTATGGCTTACTTTGGTCGTAAGTTAAAGCATATGGATATCAAATCCTTTATTGCAGTTCCTACTACTAGTGGAACTGGGTCAGAAGTGACCTCTTTTGCTGTTCTTACAGATAGCGAAACACAAATTAAATATCCTCTTGTGGATGATGCGGTATTACCAGATGAAGCATTATTAACGCCATTATTTGTAAAAACATCTCCACCAAGTGTTACTGCATTCAGTGGTATGGATGTGCTAGTTCACGCATTGGAAGCCTATGTAGCAACGGCTGCAAATAATTTTACTGATGCGTTGGCACAACAGGCGATTGAGCTAGTCTTTACTTACTTACCAAGATGTCATAAGCCAACAGCTACAGAGCAAGATAGAATGTCTATGCATGAGGCTTCATGTTTAGCAGGTCTATCCTTTAACAAGGCCGGATTAGGTATAGTTCATGCCATGGCTCATCAGTTGGGAGGACAATTTCATGTGCCTCATGGCCTAGCTAACAGTATGCTTTTGCTTTATGTAATTGGATTTAATTGCTCTCGTAACCAAGAGGTGGCCAAGAAATATGCCCATCTATCTGCTAAGTTGGGCTTTGCATCGCATAAAGCATCCGATGGAGATAAAATAGGTGCATTACTAGAGGCGATTGTAAAACTACAACGAACTTTAGAATGTCCAATGACACTGACTGAATTTGGTGTAGATAAGGCTACATCTGAACCAAAACTTAACCTCATGGCAGATAGAGCACTAGAGGATATGTGTTATAGATTTAATCCATACCCAGCTAACCATGATGATCTTATCGGATTATATAAAAAGATTTTGTAACCTATATAGAGTGAATAATAAAACTCAAAAGTATATAATGAACAATACAAATACAAGAGGCTTCCATGATTTCCTGGAAGCCTCTTTTTGTATCCCCTTATTCTTGTTAATTGAAATAGAATTAATAGTTACCTATTTATTGCTTAAGTTATGTGCTGTTAGGTACACTTTTTTTCATCTTAGAATGATATAATAATTTTTACATCCTATCTCGATGTAGAGGTGTTATTCAAGTTTAGTCATATTCTATATAACTCATTGGAATATAGAAAAACATAGATTTTATCTACATTTGTTGTATAATATGTATAGGATATTTAAAAAATTAGATGTTTTTGTGAAAGTCTATCCTTATCTAAGTTTAATTAGATGTTTGGTGCATTTTATTTTAGATTCATGCTCAATGTACTACTTTCACAATATGAGTATGATCTTGTGTGGTCATACGTTTTTTGAAAAGAGAGGTATTTATGCAACACATGCTACGCATGGGTATTGACGTGGGCTCTACAACTGTTAAAGTTGTACTATTAGACGAACACGATAATTATTTGTATAAAAAGTACATACGCCATTATGCAAACATTTTGGACACCGTATATACCTTGCTCCAAGAGGCTCAAGTGGGCCATGAAAATGATCAAGTTCATGTATGTATTACCGGTTCTGGTGGTATGGCGATGGCTGAAAAGGTACGCATTCCATTCGTGCAAGAGGTTATTGCTGAAACACGTGCTGTAAAAGCGTTGTATCCAGAAACTGATGTTATCATCGAACTTGGTGGTGAAGATGCGAAGGTAACCTATTTAGGTCAAACGGCAGAACACCGTATGAATGGTTCTTGTGCAGGTGGTACAGGTGCTTTCATCGACCAAATGGCGACTTTATTGCAAACTGATGCATCTGGTCTTAACCAATTGGCCATGAATGCTGATACGATTTATCCGATTGCAGCACGCTGTGGCGTATTTGCTAAAACAGACGTACAAGCTTTGTTAAACCAAGGCGCATCTCATGAAAATATTGCAAAATCCGTATTCCAAGCGATTGTAAATCAAACAATTGCGGGCCTTGCATGCGGTCATAAAATTGAAGGTAATGTAGCGTTCCTTGGCGGTCCATTGACATTCTTGTCTGAATTGCGCCAATGCTTCTGCGATACCTTAGAACTAGATGAAGCGCATCGCATTATCCCTGAGAATGGTGAATTATTCATCGCTTTAGGGGCGGCTTTGATGAAAGAAGACTGTCGTGAGATTACGGTTGGTCAATTAACAAAGGAAATTGGTGCCCTCATCGGTATTCCTATGGAGGCTACAGATCGTGTAGAACCTCTATTTAAAAATGAACAAGAATTAGAAGAATTCCGCGCTCGTCACGCTAAGGCAGTAACGCCAAAAGCGAATATTGAAGATGCGCAAGGTCCTTGTTACCTTGGTATTGATGCTGGTTCTACCACTCTTAAGGTAGTTCTCATCAATAGCAATAAGGAAATTATCTTCTCTCACTATGGTCCTAACCATGGTAAACCATTAGAAAAATCTCGTGAAATGATCGAGAAGATTTATGAACTGTTACCAAAAGGCGCGTATATTGCGCATTCTGGTGTAACTGGTTACGGTGAAGCATTCCTTAAACGCGCCCTTGGCATCGATATTGGCGAAGTAGAAACAATGGCTCACTATCGTGCAGCTCGTTACTTCTGCCCTGATGTATCCTTTATCTTGGACATCGGCGGTCAAGATATGAAATGCTGTAAGGTTCGCGATGGCTACATCGAAGATATCGTATTGAACGAAGCGTGCTCCTCTGGTTGCGGCTCCTTCATCGATACATTCGCATCCGGTCTACGCATTCCAATCGATCAATTCGCGAAGGAAGGTTTATTGGCATCCTTGCCAATCGACTTGGGTTCTCGTTGTACTGTATTTATGAACTCTAAGGTTAAGCAGGCTCAAAAAGAAGGTG
>DXZL01000100.1 GCA_019419725.1 Veillonella sp.
GCAGCGTCAGATGTGTATAAGAGACAGTATATGGTCGTTTTATTAGTTTTCATATATAAACTTATATAAAATAGATCAAAAACGGCGTAGAACGCAAATTTTTGAGTTTTATAGCCTTTGAAATAAGAAATACTATTCTTATAACTTATATATTGTTAATTATCTGGATTTGTTTGTATGATCTACCATATGACATGAGATTTTCTAACTACATGTCGATTACTTTCACTATCATATAAATATTGAATAATTCATTAGGAGCACTTATGAAAGAAAAATACGATGTGCCTATTGCGTCTGAGTTTGAATTTGTTTCATATATGATGGAGCAAATGAGCGAATTTGGTTTGCCTTGCACGGAAGAGCAAGCAAAAGACTTTTATGTGTATTATGCGCGCATGATTGAAACAAATAAATATCTAAACCTCACGGGGATTACAGACATGAAAGAGGTTGTGGTTAAACACATGATCGACTCCCTCTCCTGCTATGACCCACATATCATCAAATCTGGCATGTCCATCATCGATGTTGGTACTGGTGCTGGTTTCCCAGGCATTCCATTGGCTATTTATGACCGTAGCCTTAAGGTTACGTTGTTTGATTCTTTAAAAAAACGTCTTACCTTCCTTGAATCCGTTATGGATGAGCTACAATTGACGAATTGTACGACCTTACATGGCCGTGCAGAGGATCTTAGTCATGAAGATTACCGTGAAAGCTTCGATATTGCTACGAGCCGTGCAGTAGCGAGATTACCTATTCTGTTAGAATGGACTGTACCATATGTAAAAGAAGGTGGCTACGTTATTGCTTTAAAAGGCGCCATCTACGAAGAAGAAGTGGGCGAATCTAATAAAGCCCTTAGCACATTGAAAGCAAAGATTGAAGAAGTACGTACCGTTACACTTCCAACCTTGGATGATAAACGAGCAATCCTGTACATTAAGAAAACAGGTAAAACACCTAAACAATACCCACGTAAACCAAAAGAAATTAAAGACAAGCCGCTAGTATAACTTATTAGTGTTATCACGTAATAGCGGATAATAGATAACAATTGATACCTATACAAAAGAGGATGCAAATCTTAGATTTGCATCCTCTTTCTTTTTCCACTAGCCTATTAAACCATATCGTTTACAACAGGATTACATAGTTTATTCATTATAATATAAGTCGTATATAAAGATAAATAGAACACCTTTCCCTAAGGACGACTTAGGGTTACTATGGAGTCCGTGGGAAAGGTGTTCTATGATAATCTCATAATGACTTATACGTGGTCAATGATATGTAATGTTGTATCGATATCGTTTAAAGGCATAATATGTACGCCTGCAGCGATTTTTTTGATTTGTTCCAATGTTTCGATAGCGATTTCTGTACCCGCTTCTTTACCGCCCTTTTCTACGCGGTCTAGGATTTCTTGAGTAAGGTTGATCCCAGGCACTTTTTCGTGTAGATATGTGGCCATTTTGAAGCTTTTAAGTGGAATTAAACCGAGCATAATAGGCACATCGAACTCAGACATTTTATCGATGTAGCGTTTTGCTTGTTCTAAATCGTAAATTGGTTGTGTTTGTACGAAATGTGCACCGTTTTTAATTTTAGCAGCCAATTTTTGACGTTCAATTTCTAAATCTGGAGCACCAGGGTTACCAGTAGCACCGATGTAGAAGTTTGTAGGCTCGTCTAAGTCGTTACCTGCCAAGTCTTTGCCAGAATTCAAAGTTTTAGCGATATTTAGTAAGCCCATGCAGTCTACTTCAAATACGGATTGTGCAAATGGATGGTCCCCATTATCTGGTTTGTCACCAGTAAGGGTTAAGATATTATTTACGCCAAGTGCTGCAGCACCAAGTAATTCGGATTGCAAGCCGATGATGTTACGATCACGGCATGTAAGGTGGAAGATAGTTTCGATATCTTTATTGTGTTGTAACAAATAAGACAAGGAAATTGGGCTCATACGCATTTTGGACATAGGGCTGTCAGCGATGTTGATAGCGTCAACCTTATCTTTTAAACGAGCTGCTTGGTCGAATACTTTTTGAGCAGAACTGCTCTTTGGTGGGTCTAATTCAACAGTGATGGTGAATTTCCCTTGTTGATGTTTCTCTCTTAATGTCATCATGTACCTCTTGATCTATACATATGGTGAAAGTTAATCATGTTTAATCTTTTAAGTGGTTTTTACCATCAAAATAAGTTTTTAAGATGAGCTTTCACCTTGTTTTGTGTCATATAAATTAGAAATTATTTTTCTAATGTTTCAAAGTAATCGTTTGCGTGGTTAACAGCAGCGATACCGTCTTTAGCGTAGATGTCTGCGCCCGCTTGGTCTGCGTAGTCTTGAGATACTACAGCACCACCAACCATGACCTTAGTTTTAAGGCCTGCAGCGCGGATAGCAGCAATGGTATTGTCGATTTGAGGCATTGTTGTAGTCATCAAGGAACAAATACCAACGAGAGCTGCCTTATTGTCTTTAATCGCTTGAACGATGACTTCTGGATCAACATCCTTGCCAAGGTCGACGATTTTGTAACCATTGTTTTCAAGCAAGGCTGCTACGATGTTTTTACCTAAATCATGGATATCGCCTTTAACGGTTGCCACAACGACTGTACCTTTATCTAAGCTTTCACTAGCAGGAATGATTTCTTTAATAGTGTTGAAAGCAGCTTGCATTGTTTCGGCAGCGAGCATTACTTGTGGCAAGAATAATTTACCAGAACCAAATTTATCCCCTACTACGTTCATCGCTTCAGATAAGCCTTTTTTCGTAATATCTAATGGGTCCATGCCGTCAGCTAACGCTTTTTTTACAAGATCAACAATGGCTTCTTTTTCGCCTTGTTCTACGCAAGCACGGATATTCGCTAAAGGATCATTGCTGTCGAAAGATTTCTTTTCAGGACCTTTTGGAGCAGCATTACCAGGAGCACTTGTTTCGTCTTCGTAGCCGTATTCTTTGATGAACTCTGCAGAACCTGGATCCCAGCCTAATAGTGTTGTACTAGATACGAACGCTTTTTTAGCTGGATAGTTTAATGGATTCATAATTGGTGTTGTTAAGCCACAGGCCAAAGCCATTGTTAAGAATTGGCCGTTCAAGTAAGGACGTTGAGGCATACCGAAGGAAATATTGGACAAGCCCATTACTGTTGGAAAGCCAAATTTCTCTTTATATAACTGTAATGTACGCAATGTTTGGCGTGCACTATCTTCACCGCTGGCAAGTGTTAATACCAATGGGTCGAGCAATAAGTCATGTGGTTGAAGACCATAGCCATAAGCATGATTTACGATGCTTTCAGCTAAAGCAACACGGTCCTCTGCTTTTTCAGGTAAATCACCACTGCAGATTGGCAAGCAAAGTAAAGCTGCACCATAGCGTTTAGCCAATGGCATAACGTGAGTGATGGACTCCTCTTCCCCGTTTACGGAGTTGATAAGAGCGCGGCCTGGGTAGTTTTTAAGAGCTACTTCCATAGCTACTGGGTCCAATGTGTCGATAGACAATGGAGTTTCAACGAGCATGGATAATTCGAAGATAGCACGTTCCATCAATGGAGTTTGGTCCATACCAGCTACACCCATGTTTACGTCGAGGATGTCTGCACCCGCTTCTACTTGGTCCAAAGCGTCTCGTTTTACGCGGATGAAAGAGCCATCGCGTAACTCTTGAGCAAGAACTTTACGGCCTGTAGGATTGATACGTTCACCAATGATAAGAGGTTTTGTATTGTGACCTAATTCTAACAATTTAGTACGGCTAGTAATGATTGTTTTAGGTTCTACGTGAGCACGTTCCTTAGGTGTATGTGCTTTTACAGCGTCAGAAATTGCTTGAATATGAGCTGGTGTTGTACCACAGCAGCCGCCTACATAGCTTGCACCTGCATCTACGATTGGAAGCATCAATGGACCCATTTCTTCTGCTGTAAGTGGGAATACAGTTTGTTTATTGATTAATTGAGGCATGCCTGCATTTGGTTGGCAGATAATTGGCAAGTTTGTTACGCTTGCAATTTCCTCAATAAGAGGTGTGATTTGTTCAGGTCCAAGGGAACAGTTAATACCAATAATATCAGCACCCATAGCCTCTACGATAGTAGTTGCAACTGCTGGTGGTGTACCTGTAATAGTACGACCGTCTTCACTGAAAGAAAATTGACAGATGATTTGTACATCTTCTTTTGTCTTTCCTGCTGCTTCACGAGCATCAAGAGATGCTAATAAAGCGGCGCGCATTTCTTGTACGTCGATGATAGTTTCAATGATAATGAAATCTACGCCACCTTCGATCAATGCTTCAGCTTGTTCGCGGTATGTGTCATAAATAGAGTCAAAGCTCATGTTGCCCAATGGTTGTAAGAAACGACCTGTAGGACCCATGGAACCAGCTACACGAGCAGATGGTTTAAACTCTGCAATAGCATCTTTTGCTACCTTTACAGCGGCAATATTAATTTCTCTTACACGATCTTGTAAGTCGTAATCTTCTAATTTAAGACCACAAGCACCGAATGTATTTGTAGTAATAACATCACTGCCATGTTGTAAGTATTGAGCGTGAATATTCTTTACTACTTCTGGTTTTTCTACGTTAAATAATTCTGGACAATAACCCTCTTCTAAGCCTGCAGCTTGAAGCATTGTGCCCATAGCACCGTCAAATATATACATAAACATCTTCCTTTATCATCCTAAATTTTACAATGTTTCACGTGAAACATTATTCTGTTGGTTGGCCTTTCATAGCGATACCAGAGGCTTCAGCTGTTGTTTTGTTACAGCCCTCTTCGCCTTCGTTATTAGACGTTACAGACGCCTTTTCTGGTAATTTACGAGATGCACAATCCTTTTGTGAACAAGATGTGCAACCGCGTTTAGTTTTGATATCTTCGTTAGCTGGCATCAAACCAATGATAGCTGTTACAGACTTACGTGGGAACAATAAATAATTCTCAGTTACTTGTAAGCCAATCATCTCTGTTTTGATGATTTTAGCTAGTTGTGGCTGAATTTCTAATGGCCAGTTACCATAGCCAGGGCTAAAGCGCCATGTAGGTTTATAGCCTTGCTTTTTAGCAATTGTATTGATAACTTCATTTACTTGATCTGCTACTTGTTCTACTGCTGTTGTAGCTGCTGCATCAAGTAATAAACCTACAGTGTAATTACCTTGTTTAAATAACTGTTCACTACGAATTTCTACATCTTCACCTACTGTTACGCCTAATACATAGACCTTAGTAGATTTTTCTAGATGTTTTTCAATGATGGAACCTTCAATTTTAAGCGGTGGATTGCTCAAAATTGTCTTTGTTTCAGCATCATAATCGTATTCTTGATATACACCTTTAGGTGTAGCTAATAACTGGATTTCTTTACATGCTTCGTCTACGTAATTTTGAGGAAAATCCTCTGCATGACGAAGTCCTGCGTATCGTTTTACTTCTGCTTTATCGATGGCAGGAAGCATTC
>DXZL01000101.1 GCA_019419725.1 Veillonella sp.
CGGTACGCCTGCAGAGGAAACAGCTAGCGGCAAGCTTGTTATGGCTCGAGAAGGCGTGTTTGACGATTTAGACCTAGCTTTCATGATGCACGGCAGCGATACGACGACAGTAGACGGCAAGTCTTTGGCGTTGAATCTCGTGAATATCAAGTTTCACGGCAAGTCTGCTCATGCGGCGATTGCTCCGGAGAAGGGAATCAGCGCCTTAGATGCCGTGTTATTGTTCTTCAACGGCATGGAGTACTTGCGCGAGCATGTACCAACTGAGGTTCGTATGCATGGTATCATCACTGATGGCGGTAAGGCGGCGAATATTGTTCCAGATTATGCGTGTACTCAATGGTATATTCGATCTTCTAGTCGCATTCGTCTCGATGAGATTGTGGAGCGCGTGAAAAATGTAGCTCAAGGGGCAGCTTTACAGGTGGGCGCTACCATGGAATGGGAAGAGGTTAAGGCGTACGACAACAAAGTCAATGTACAAACCTTGAACGATATACTTTTAAAAAATGCAGAAAAAGTAGGGGCCCCAGAGATTTCTGAGCCTCGCAAGGTGACGGGGTCCACCGATTTCTCTAGCGTGACGTTCCGTGTGCCAGGTGCGTGTTTGCGCGTGAAATTCGTAGGCAAGGGCGTAACGAGTCATTCTCAGGAATGGTTAGACAATGGTAAAAGCCAGCTCGCTGAGGACGCTATCATGTATGGCGCGAAGGGTATTGCCTTATCTGTTGAGGAAATCCTTGAAACACCAGGTTTGTTAGAAAAAATCAAAGAAGATTTCAAACAGGCAAAGGAAAACTTCTAAGTATTGTGTTGTGAATGGAGGGAACATGTATGAATTTGTTAGTTTGTTTATTGGTTATTGCCATAACGGGGGCGCTGGTTATTAAGAAGTTTAAAGCGCAAACCGTATTGTTGTTAGGCGGTCTTATTATGATGTTCGCAGCTTATTTGTTAGGCTATACGACATCTTTCGTAGAAGCGAAGAAGGCCACAGGGGTTCTTTTCTTTGATGCTTTTGAATTCATTAATATTACAACTGCTAAAGATGCGGCAAACCTTGGTCTCATGATCATGACTTGTACTGGTTTTGCGAAGTACATGGACCACATCGGTGCCAGCTCTCGCCTCGTTGTAACGGCTATCAAACCGCTTGGTAAAATGAAATCTGCGTACCTAGTAATGGCGCTTACATTTATTCTAAATATGTTCATGTCCCTAGTAATCCCAAGTGCGTCTGGCCTTGCGATGCTCATGATGGTGACAATATTCCCAATCCTTGTGCGCTTAGGCGTTAGCCCTGTAGGTGCTGCAGCAGCTGTTGCTACAGGTCATTTGCTCGACATCGGTCCTGCATCTGCTACTACATTACTCGTATCCAAAACTGTAAACATGCCTGTTCATGAATACTTTGTTGGGTATCAATTGAAAGTATATATTATCTGTGGTTTGATGGCGGCTATTGCTCATTTCGTATGGCAAAAATACTTGGATAAAAAATCTGGTCATGTTCCTGCAGAATATGTTGAATCTCATAAATCTGATGACCTTGAAGTAGGTCCATTACCATATATCTTCTTGCCATTATTACCATTAATCTTTATCCTTGGTTTCAGCGATTATGGTATTCAAGGTGTTAAAATGAACGTAAACCTTGCGATGTTCCTTAGCTTGTTCATCGCTATGGGTTGTGAACTCATTCGTCATCGTGACTTCCGCAAAATGGCGGCTAGCATCCAAACCTTCTTCAAAGGCATGGGCGACCAATTTGCAAACACTGTAACATTGATCGTTGCTGGTGAAACATTCGCCTTCGGTTTGACTTCCTTGGGAATCGTAAAAGAATTCGTTGCCGCTATTCAAAGCCTTGCCATCTCCGCTGACGTAGTAGGTGTTATCGTATCTACAATTATTACAGGCTTAAGTATCGTAATGGGCTCTGGTGTTGCATCTATGTTCGCATTTGCGCCACTCGTTCCTAACTTTGCGGCTGACCTAGGTGGTAATGCAACAACTATCCTTCTTGGCATGCAAAATGCAGCCAGCGTAGGCCGTCTACTTAGCCCAATCAGTGCTGTTATGATCGCCGTAGCTGGTATCGCAAACATCTCCAGTTTCGACCTCGTAAAACGAACAAGCGTACCTGTAATCGTTACATTCATTACAAGTACAATTGCGATTTTGCTTATTCACTAATTCTAAATAGTGCTTTGTTGTTCATATTGGAATTAAACTGATATTAGAAGTAAATACAATACCTCAATAATAAAATATATAAACTATAAAAGGCTCAATAATAGGCATGTTCTCTAGGTTATAGTATACTTATACTAATGAGAGAACGTGCCTATTGTTATTTGAGAGAGGTATTGTATGAAATTAAAAAGTACTTTGTTGAGCTTAGCTGTAGCAGTAGCTTTCACCATGCCTATTGATGCGGCACAGTATACTGTGCCTGAAGGACAACCGCCTGTACCAGGGGCTGACGCTAGTATTCCAGATAATGCATATCAGAACTATCGTTACGATAAGACTCGCAATATTCCTACTGCTGATCACATTAAGAAAATGGAAGAGTATAATAAGCGAATTGATGGAGAGGTTCTTGAGAAGAAAGGAACTGCGGAGCAGGCAGAGCAATCAAAAAAAGCCTATGCGAAGTATTTGGATTTAATTACGCATGAATCTACTGTAATTTTATTGCACGAAGGTGATTATAAGGCTAAAGTGACATTGCCTATTTCAGTGGTAGAAAGTTATTTTGAGGACTTAAATAAAAAGGGTAAAGGCTCGTATGTTTTTGAACACAATGTTATTGCTGGGCTAGTAGGTGCTAATGAAGGAGTTGAAGATTTAGGATTTTATAGAAATGATCAACGTAAAGGGGAATTTAAGTATCCGGGCATTAGTAAAGGCTATTGGGGAATAAGAGAGAAATATTCGAATGGGAATTTACCTGTAATGTATGCAGCTGTTACTTTTGATCAATACCCAAATCAGATGTATATGGCAATCCTAGGCAATAAGAATCAGCCCATTACAAAAAATCTAGAATCTACAATGGCTAATTTTGTAATTCCTTCTATGCAGACACTAGATGATCTAGATAAAACTAGTGATACTGTTACGTGGGATAATCTAACCTATCGACTACCTAAGGGTATGATGTTAGATATTGAAGAAAAAAGTGATAACTTTCAGGGTCGCGTGTATGTTGGAGACGGTATGAAACTCGTTGTTGCACGTAGTGCCTTAGTAGATAAAGCGGTGCCTATACAGTTGTATACTCAGACGGTTTTAAAACACTTTTTCTATAAAAAGAATCCAATATTAGTAAAAGATATACCTCTTCAAGCAGCCTTAATATGGAATAATGGTGTTCCTTCATATCTTTTGGAGCAATATAATCCAGGTAAGAAATCTCGTATTTTCCATCTGATAACAGATGATAAATATGAATACTATATTTCGTTTACCTATGAAGATGGTAAAAATAAGTATAATCATATTGAACTACGTAATATAATGGAATACTTAGACTTCGGAAATGCCAAGCAACTAAGACATGCTAGTAATAAAAGAGTAAAGAAATAAGAAAAAGACCGTACCTTGGGGTACGGTCTTTACTGTATTTATCTATATATTTCTATTATTCGTTCCTTATTGTATCGAATAATAGTTCGTCATATAATAAGACTAGAATAGTTAGACGAGGTTGGGCCTCTCTTCGTCATCGAAGGGAGGGATAAGCCTATGAGTGATTATGAATTAATCATGCTCTTATTACAGGTGATAACTGTGGTTATTGCTTTTGGGGCATTAATAGCGCTTATTTGTCTTGGAAAAGACAAATAGCCCTTCGTTATCTTAGATGATTCGATAACTAAAAGGCCATTTCTCAAGATTCTTTGCTTTTAGAGATGAGCCTGACGTTACGACTCGTCTGACTATCTATCTATATTATAGTAAGGTTATGATATATCGTCAAATTGTGATGAATATGTGTATAATACGTAATGTGTTGAGGTCTTGTAAAATAAGGAAAACTCCTATTGGTTTAACCGATAGGAGTTTTTTTAGTGTGTTCTTTTATACGCTTCTTTTATATCATTCTTTCAAGTCGTCAGGAATCGCCGGTGGAGCCGGTGGTTTGCCCATGGATCTTTCAATGAACACCACAGCCACAAAGACGATGAGGCTGACAATGGAACCAAAGATGATGGACATGATGCCGTATGGGTTGCCCACGAATTCCCAGTACACGCCTGCGATAGAGCCGAGCACGATGGACCAAATGCCAGCGCCAGCTGTTGCATTTTTCCAAGTGAGGCCAAGTAGGAATGCGGCGAATGGGCCAGCAGATCTCATAGTGAAAGCAAATACGAGCATCGGAATGATGGCTTTGCTTACAAGGGAGATAACGATGGCGATGATGCCGAGGAATAGCACGCATAAACGGCTATATTTAGTGAGCTGAGCATCAGTGAGGCTTTTACCAAAATGATGTTCTACAATATCCTTGGTAAATACAGTAGCGGCGCCTAATAGGTCGCCTGCGCCTGATGAAAGCGTTGCCGATACGACAGCGGCCATAACGAAGCCTGCCATTATTGGAGGCATGAGGTTAAGTGCTACCGTTGCCACCGCGTTGTTCGCTTCGATGTTTGGAAACTCAGCTAATGCTACGAGGCCTAACACGGCAGGAACGAAGGCAAATAGAGCCATGATAATACCACAAATGATGGAACCAAGAACGGCTGTTTTTTCGTCCTTCGCGGCGAAGTACCGTTGTACGGACTCTTGGCCGGTGGAGAAGGTCATGAAGTACATGATAATAAGGCCTATGATAGTTTTCCAACCAACCTTTGTAAAGCCAAGCTGTTCAGGTGGTAATTTAGCTACTACTGATTCCCAGCCGCCCACATTGTGCAATACGAACGGCACAGCGAGGGAGAAGCCCCCAACGAGAACGAAGAAATGGATAACGTCCGTCATCGTTACGCTCCACATGCCACCGGACATGGTGTAAATTACGAGAACCGCACCGCAGATGAGGATGGCGAGCTCTGTTGAAAGCCCGGTGAGAACGCTAATAATCGTTGCTGTCGCTGTAATCTGTACGCCTGCAAGTGTAATAGTTGCGAGCATAGAGAGAATCGATGTAATGAGATGACTAGAGCCACCGAAGCGACGACCGATGATCTCTGGCACTGTTGTTGCCATAGCACGACGTAAAAGCGGTGCGATGAAAGCAACGAGAATAACCCCAATCCCTGCAGAGACTACGTACCAACCTGCAGATAAACCCCAAGAACCATACGCTTTTGCGGCTACACCAACGGTACTCCCGCCACCGATCTCCGTAGCTGCTAATGTGCCTGCCGTCATAAGAACCCCAATACGACGACCTGCGAGTAGATAGTCAGTACTATCTTTTACACGAATATGACAATACA
>DXZL01000102.1 GCA_019419725.1 Veillonella sp.
ATTTCAGGATATACTTTTTTACCTGGTAATTGACCACCTTCACCTGGTTTAGCACCTTGTGCACATTTAATTTGCAATTCTTTTGCATGAATGAGGTAGTTTGCAGTAACACCGAAACGACCAGATGCAATTTGTTTTACTTCGGAATTCATGCTGTCGCCATTTGGCAATGGTTTGAAACGTGCTACGTCTTCGCCGCCTTCACCAGAGTTAGATGTGGATCCTAAACGGTTCATGGCGATAGCGATAGTTTCATGAGCCTCTTTACTGATCGCACCATAACTCATAGCGCCTGCTTTAAAGCGTTTTACGATGGATTCTTCAGGTTCAACCTCTTCGATTGGAATACCGCCGCCTACAGGGTAGTTTAATTCCATTAAGGAACGCAATGTTACATGGTAATCGTTACGGATTGCTTTAGAGTATTCTTTATATTTTGCATAATCGCCGTTAATAAGGGATTCTTGTAAAAGATCAATTGTTTTAGGGTTGAATAAATGCTCTTCCCCGTCTTTTACTGGACCATACCAACCACCTGGTTCGAGTACGGATTCATCGGATTTGAAAGCGCGGTCAAAACGAGCTAATGCTTCGTTAGCTACGCCTACAAGACCAATACCGCCGATACGTGTTGGTGTATTTACGAAGAACTTGTTGATGAAGTTAGTGTTCAAGCCCAACGCTTCGAAGATTTGTGCACCATGGTAGGAGCGAACTGTGGAAATACCCATTTTGGACATAACCTTCATAATACCGCCTACAGCTGCTTTGATGTAGTTCTTTTCTGCTTGTTCAGGTGTAATATCACCAAGGCGTTTACGAGCTTGTAAATCGCGTACAGTTTCAAGAGCCAAGTATGGGTTGATTGCTGTTACGCCATAGCCGATCAATGTACAGAAGTGATGTACTTCACGAGGTTCACCAGATTCAAGGATAAGGCCGATTTCTGTACGCAATACTTTTCTGATTAAGTGATTGTGAACAGCTGCTACAGCCAATAATGCAGGAATTGGTGCGTGATTTTCATCAACGCCACGGTCAGATAAAATCAATACATTTTGATCTGTACGTGCTGCTTCTTCTGCTTTTTCGCATAATTCATTTAATGCGTCGCGCAAACCATCAGCACCCTTAGTTGGATCGAAGAGGATTGGCAATGTAACAGATTTCATGCGACGGCAATCAAGAGCCTTAATGGACGCCAATTCTTGGTTAGTAAGGATTGGTGTACGCATGGACAATGCATAGGTACCAGCTTTGTTAGGATCTGTTAAGTTACCAGAGTTACCAAGCATAACGCGTGTAGATGTAACCATTTCCTCACGAATGGAATCGATTGGAGGATTTGTTACTTGCGCAAACATTTGCTTAAAGTAGCTGTATAACAATTGTGGTTTATCGGACAAGATAGCAAGTGGAGCATCCGCACCCATTGCACCTACAGGGTCTTTACCATCTTTTGCCATAGGTACGATCATACGTACAAGGTCTTCTTGTGTATAACCAAAAGCTTGTTGATTTTTGAATAAATCTTCAACTTTTGGAACGTCGTTTTCATCAGCTTGCGTAATTTCAGACAAGTGAATAACGTGTTCTTTTACCCATTCATCATATGGCAATTCAGTAGCAACGCGTTGTTTGATTTCTTCATCGGAAATGATACGTTGTTCTTCAGTATCGATGAGAAGCATTTTGCCTGGTTCCAAACGACCTTTAGCGCGAATATTTTCAGCGTTTTCGTTAACTACACCTACTTCAGATGCCATGATAACGCGGTCATCAGTTGTTACATAGTAACGAGCAGGACGCAAACCATTACGGTCAAGTACGCCACCGATAACAGTACCATCAGTGAAGCCCATAGCAGCAGGGCCATCCCATGGTTCCATCATAAAGCTATTGAACTCATAGAAATCATGTTTTTCTTGGCTCATGAGATTGTTACGTTCCCAAGGTTCAGGGATCATCATCATAATCGCATGAGGCAAGGAACGACCTGTCATATGCAAGAATTCCAATGTGTTATCGAACATAGCGGAGTCAGAACCGCTGTCATCAACTACAGGGAATACTTTTTTAATATCTGGGAACAATGGAGATTCTGCTTTACCTTCACGAGCATTGATCCAGTTTACATTACCGCGAATTGTGTTGATTTCACCATTGTGAACTAAGAAGCGGTTAGGATGCGCCCGAGCCCAGCTTGGGAATGTATTCGTACTGAAACGGGAGTGAACCATTGCCAATGCAGATGTAAAGTCAAGGTCACTCAAATCAAGGTAGAAGTCACGCAATTGACCAGGTGTCAACATACCTTTATATACGATTGTTTTAGAGGACAAGGATGCAATATAGAAATCACTAGATAATTCCTTGCTCAATGGAACAATGCGTTTTTCTGCTAATTTACGAATAATATATAATTTACGTTCAAATTCTTTATTATTAGTTACGTCTGGGCCTTTGCCGATGAGGATTTGAATCATCCAAGGACGGATAGCAGCTGCTTCTTTACCAACCTTTGTACCATCTACTGGTACTTCACGCCAGCCAAGAACAACTTGACCTTCTTCGCGTACAACCTCTTCAAAAATGCGTTTTTGCTCGTTACGGAGGCTTTCATATTTATGGGCAAATATCATACCTACGCCGTACTCACCAGCTGCAGGCAAGTTGATACCAAGCACTTCGCATTCGCGTTTAAAGAACTCATGAGGAATTTGTACCAAAATACCGGCACCATCCCCTGTGTCCTTATCGGCACCAGCACCACCACGGTGTTCAAGGCGCTCTAAAATACGCAAACCATCATCGATAATATCATGGGATTTTTTACCTTTAATATTAACGACAAAGCCCATGCCGCACGCATCCTTTTCAAATTGGCTGCTGTACATACCATTAGCTTCTAGTCTAGCTTGATCTAGACGTTGTTGCTCGATTGTGCTCTGATTCATATCCATAACGTGCACTCCTTCATATCACTTGATCAATCCAAGCTCTGCGGCATCGTTCCGTTCGGTCTTGGTGAAAGTATAAACTATAAACTACCTCTAAAGAATCCATTCTGTAGTGATATTATCGGCTGTGACCGTCCATAACCTCATCTAAGTTTTAAATTCTATAGAATTTTTGTCTATACATAGTATACTCCTGTCCACTGTGAATTGAAAATATAAAAAAAACATAGTCTATGACTTTAAGTCATAGACTATGCATTTTTATCACTATTGTTTTTTGTATACAAGAAGATGTGGCATGCTCTATGACCACATCATCATGTAGATTATAGTTGATGATACTTATAAAATCAATTACTATTTTTCACGACCAAATTCGTCCCCTACTTCACAGTTTACAGTTATAGGTTCATTCTTACCATAAGGAACAAAGGTGAGTTCTGATGCATGCAAGCATTGACGTGTATAAGGTTTATTGCGAGTGCCATACATAGCATCGCCCACGATAGGATGACCGATGTGTTCCATATGTACGCGGATTTGATGTGTTCTGCCGGTTAATAATTTGAATTTTAACAGTGTATGATTGCCTTCGTGACCAAGAACGATATATTCCGTTTGTGCCGGTTGACCAAATTCATCAACAACGCGGCGGTTATCAAATACTGGATCAACGCCGATAGGTGCATCAACTACGCCATTCTCCTCAATGCGACCTTCTACGAGACCTGTATAGATGCGATCGATACGCCCCGCTTGTAGTTCATCGGTGTAATATTGCTGAGCTTCCTTTGTTTTTCCAAAGAGAATACAACCAGATGTATCTCGGTCAAGGCGATGTACAGGACGCACCTTGTGCACTACACCTTTTTTCGCATAGTATCCAGCCACATAGTTACTCAATGTACCAGATTTAGTTTGCCCTGCAGGATGAACAAGCATGAATGGTGCTTTATTAACTACCAAGGTATGGGCATCTTCGTAGAGAACAGTAATAGGCCCTTTCTCGACGTCCACACCATAATCCTTATCCTGTGGTAGTTCCAAGGTTAATACATCACCTTTTTTGAGAGAACGCTGGGAATGAGCTACACGGCTATTTACTTTCACCCGTTTCTTGCGAAACATCATTTGAATATCCCGAGAGGACAAGGAAAAGCGTTCCTTTACATATTTAGAAACCGTCAGTTCTGTCGGTTCTTTCACTGTGTATGTTTTCCAGCTCATATTACCACCATTCGTTAATATATGTTTTTTGTTCAGGATACAGAATATCAAAGAACTCTAACCATTCTTCATTAGCTGAAAGTTTACCTTCAAAGGCAAGGTCACGAGCTGTTAATGTACCAATCAAGAGTTGGCTTAAAGCACCAACTTCAACGGTAATATCTACATCCCCATCTAATGTATCAGACACCTTTTTAACAGATGGAGTCAATGCGCCCCCATATTGGACTTCATAGCGACCTTCATTCCACTCACAAAGACTATCTTTCACACCAAAGGTCATCGTAATAGGCATCATCAAAGCCTCTGGATTTACAGGAATGGCTTCGAAGGCAGCTTTCACATCTACAATACGGCTCATCATGTACGGCATGGTAGCATGTCCGCTTTTACCATCAGGATAGAAACGATAGTACGTATCGTGAAGGCCTTCATTCCAACGAATCGTAGTGCCTTGAGAACGGTGATTATAGAAGTAGTTCAACAATGCTCGTTGGGCACGACGCGTAGTGTAAACTAATTCGGAAACAGGAATTTCTGGTTGACCTAAGCGATACACCGCATAGCCTTCAATAACACCTTCATCATTGCGTACTACAGCGATATTTACGCCTTCTGCGAAGAAGCTACCGAGCAAGCGTTTCCATTCCTTTTCACCGCGCTCAGCATAGCCAGAAAGACGAGCTGTATACGCTTTATATACAGGGTCCAATAAGGTCCATTGATCCACGCTATTTAGCAGGCCAAAGCTCAAGGATTTATCCGTCATAGGGCGCAAGTCTTCAAGAGACATCGTATTTACCCATTGATGTGCATAGAGTTCCCAACCATATTGTTGGTAGAATGCAGCCTTGGAAGGCATCAAAATCGTCAATGCTTGACCGCGGTTGCGAAGTTCTTCAAGAGAAGCCTTTAGCAAAGCACCACCTACGCCACCACGACGAGCCGCAGGATGTGTGGCAACGCCTACCATATAACTTGTAGGTAGTACAGCACCACGAACATTGATATTGTATTGACGCAAATGAACAGTACTCAACAATTGACCTTGTTCAAGGCCAACCATTGTATTTTCTGGTTCATAGCAATTTGTAAAGTAATATTGGAAGAATGGATCTTCCTTTGGTTCAAAGCAGTACGCCCATAGATTTTCCACATGTGGCGTATCTTGAGCCGTTGCAATTCTAAATTCCATAAGTATATCCTCGTTATAGTAATAAACTACTTTCTATCTGTCGCATCGCATCGCATCGCATCCTGTCTCT
>DXZL01000103.1 GCA_019419725.1 Veillonella sp.
GAGGCTACAATGGCTATACAACGATTATTCGTAACAAAACGAGAATCTTTCAACCAAGAAGCACAACGCATGTTACAGACCTTACAACAGGAATTATCTATGCCTGTTACAGGTGTTACCATTTATGAACGATATGATATTGAACATGTAGATGCAAAAGATTTAGAAGCTGCCAAAAACTTAATTTTCTCCGAACCTCCTGTGGATACAGTATTAGAAGAAATCCCAAGTGTTCAAGGCTTTGTATTTGCTGTTGAATATGTACCAGGTCAATATGATCAACGTGCCGACAGTGCAGAGCAATGTATCTCCATGCTCACGCTCACCTCTGGTCACATCGTTCGATGTGCTCGCGTATTCGCTATCGAAGGCACTTTCACAAAAGACCAAGAAAATGCCATCAAAGCGTACTACATTAACCCTGTTGATTCCCGTGAAGCAAGCCTTGAATTGCCTAATACATTGGCACTTGATTTAGAGGAACCTAAACCAGTAGCAACCATCGATGGCTTTACTACAATGAGCGATGATGAGTTAGAAGAACTCATCAAAAATTATGGCCTTGCTATGACATTGGCAGACCTCCAAATGATTAGACAACAATATGCAGAGGTAGAACACCGGGACCCTACGATTACAGAAATTCGCCTCTTCGATACCTATTGGTCCGACCACTGCCGCCATACCACATTTATGACAGAGTTAACGGATATCTCTATCGAAGCGAGTCGCTTCACAGGTCCTATTGAAGAAGCCCTCGAAGAATACATGGAAGGACGTGCTGAGCTCTATACAACGAAGAAAAAAGCTCGTTCTCTCATGGACATGGCTACACTAGCGGTCAAAGAATTGCGCCATGCTGGTGGTTTAACAAATCTCGATGAGTCCGATGAAATCAATGCATGCACTATCATCGTTCCTGTCGATGTAGACGGAAAGACTGAAGAATGGTTGTTATTATTCAAAAATGAAACTCACAACCACCCTACTGAAATCGAACCATTCGGCGGTGCGGCTACATGCTTAGGCGGTTGTATCCGTGACCCATTGAGCGGCCGCGCTTATGTATACCAAGCAATGCGCATCACTGGCTCTGGCGATCCACATGCGAGCCTGGAAGATACATTAGAAGGTAAATTACCACAAAAGAAAATCACTCAAGAAGCAGCTCGTGGCTATTCATCTTACGGCAACCAAATCGGCCTTGCTACAGGCGAAGTAAAAGAATATTACCATCCTGGCTACGTAGCAAAACGCATGGAAATTGGTGCTGTTATCGGTGCAGCTCCTCGCAATCAAGTACGCCGTGAAGTACCAGTTCCAGGCGATGTTGTAGTATTACTTGGTGGTAAAACTGGTCGCGATGGCTGTGGTGGTGCTACAGGTTCCTCTAAAGAACATACCGTAGAATCCCTTTCCACATGCGGTGCCGAGGTACAAAAAGGCAATGCCCTTACGGAACGCAAAATTCAACGCCTCTTCCGTCGTGGTGAAGTAACTACCCTCATCAAACGTTGTAATGACTTTGGTGCTGGCGGTGTATCCGTTGCCATCGGTGAATTAACAGATGGCGTAACTATTAACCTTGATTTGGTGCCTAAAAAATACGCTGGCCTTGATGGTACAGAATTGGCGATTTCTGAATCCCAAGAACGTATGGCTTGCGTTATCTCCGCTACCGATGTAGATGCATTTAAAGCATATTGCGACGAAGAAAACTTAGAATGTACAGTTGTAGCAGATGTGACCGATACGAATCGCCTTATCATGAACTGGAATGGCGAAACAATCGTCGACATTAGCCGTGACTTCTTAAATACAAACGGCGCTAGCCAACAACAAGAGGTTATTGTAAAAGCTCCAGCTGATCGTTCTTACTTCTTACGTGGTTCTTCTAGTGCAGATAACTTTAAAGAAAAATGGCTTGCAGCCGTATCCGATATAAATACAGCCTCTCAACAAGGCTTAGCAGAGCGCTTTGACAGCACTGTGGGTGCTAATACAGTACTCATGCCATTCGGTGGTAAGTTCCAAAAAACGCCTACCCAAGGCATGGTGGCCAAATTACCTGTTCTAAACGGTGAAACTACAACGGCTAGCATCATGACACATGGCTTTGTACCAGAATTATCTGCTTGGAGCCCATACCATGGCGCACAATACGCTGTACTTTTATCTGTCGCTAAATTAGTAGCGCTCGGTGGCCGCCGTGAAGATGCATACTTAACATTACAAGAGTACTTTGAACGCCTCAACTCTAAGGAATCCTGGGGTAAACCTGTAGCAGCTTTACTGGGCGCTTATAAAGCACAAAAAGAACTTGAAATCGGTGCTATTGGTGGCAAAGATTCTATGAGTGGTACATTTATGGATCTTACAGTTCCTCCTACCCTTGTATCCTTTGCGGTTGGTACAGCTCATGTAGATAACATTGTGAGTCAAGATCTTAAAGGCGTAGACCATCGCCTCGTATTCTTCGATGTACCTCGCATGTACGATGACACTCCTGATTGGGATCGATTCAAAGAAAACTGTGACGTCTTACAAGAACAAATTGAAAAAGGTCGTGTTTACTCCGCTTATGTAGTTGACCAAGGTGGTATTCCTGAAGCAGTCACAAAAATGGCTCTTGGCAATAACATCGGTGTTAAATTCGATAAATATGCTGAACGAGGTATTTTCCAACCTGCTCTTGGTGCATTTATCGTAGAGGTAGACATTAAAGCTGTTAACTATCTCTTAGAGTTACCAGGTTTAAAAGTAATCGGTGTAACACAAGCAAATCCAGTTATTGAATGGGTGGATCAATCCATATCACTCAAGGAAATCCAAGCAACTTATGAAGCTCCACTCAATGATATCTTCCCTATGCATGCACCAAATGGATCTGGAGAAGCAGTAGCGTACATCCATGATCAACACGCTAAACCTCGCAGTACATCCTTAGGTGCCAAACCTAAAGTTCTCATTCCCGTATTCCCTGGTACAAACTGCGAATTTGATGCGGCTCGTGCCTTCGAACGAGCTGGAGCCGAAACAGATATTGTAGTCATCCGCAACCAAACACCAGAACAATTAAAAGAATCTATCGACGTAATCAAAGCTAAATTAGCAGAGTCCCAAATTCTTATGTTCCCTGGTGGTTTCAGTGCTGGCGATGAACCAGATGGTTCTGGCAAATTTATGGCTACCCTCTTCCGTAATCCATACCTTGCTGAAGGCCTAGAAAAGCTCTTGTACAAACAAGATGGCCTTGTACTTGGTATTTGTAACGGCTTCCAAGCACTTATCAAATTAGGCTTGTTACCAGGTGGTCATATTGAAACCTTAACTGCTGACCATCCTACTTTGACGTACAACACAATTGGTCGTCACTTGTCTCGCATGGTTAACACAAAAGTTATTTCTACAAAATCCCCTTGGATGAGCGATGCTAAAGCAGGCGAAATCTATACTGTACCTATCTCTCACGGTGAAGGTCGCTTCATTGCATCCCCTCAACAAGTATTGGAATTCAATAAAACTGGTCAAATTGCTACACAATATGTAGACTTTGATGGTATTGCATCCATGGATAGCCGCTTCAACCCTAACCAATCTGTAGCTGCTATTGAAGGTATTTATAGTCCTGATGGTCGCGTATTTGGTAAAATGGCACACTCCGAACGCTGTGGTCTTGGTATTAGCAAAAACATTCCTGGCCAATTAGAAATGCCACTCTTTACATCTGGTGTAAAATACTTCAAGTAATTTATGACTATCCTTTCATATGAAAGCCTACTCCTTGGAGTAGGCTTTTCAATATTGATTTTTTTCGAAAATATTAGTATTATAAGTTGATGACATATTTACGAACATGAGAATTCGTGTAAACCTATACATAACAAATGTGAGTTAAGAAAGGATTTTATTATGCATTGTGCTCAGAAAATGACCCATAATATCTACTGGATTGGTAGTAATGACTGGACTACAGAACGTTTTGAAAACTTATTCCCTATTCCAAATGGTGTTAGCTATAACAGCTATTTCATCGACGATGAAAAAACTTGTGTTGTTGACTCTGTAGATGCTGAAATTCGCGAAGAATACTTTGACAACTTGACTCATCTTTTGAATGGTCGCGACCTTGATTACATCATCGTAAACCATATGGAACCAGATCATTGTCAAACATTGTTAGATACATTGGAACGCTATCCAAACTGTAAAATGGTTGGTAATGCTACAACATTCCGCATGTTTGAACAATTCTACAATACTCCAAAACCTGACCAATACTACACAGTTAAAGAAGGCGACGAAATTTGCCTTGGTAAACATACACTTGTTTCCTACACTATGCCTATGGTTCACTGGCCAGAAGTAACTTGTACATATGAAAAATCTACAGGCACATTATTCTCTGCAGATGCTTTCGGTACATTCGGTACAGTTAACGGCAATATCTTTGCTGACCAAACAGATTACGTTGCTACATACGAAGAAGAAGCTCGTCGTTACTATACAAACATCGTTGGTAAATACGGCCCTCAAGTACAAAATGCAATTCGCAAAGTTTCTGGTCTTGATATTAAACGCATTGCTCCACTTCATGGTCCAATCTGGCGTACACCTGAATCTATTCAATACATTTTACACAAATACTTGCACTGGTCCAGCTACACAGCTGAGCAAAAAGGTGTAGTTATTGCCTTCGGTTCCATGTATGGTAACACTCGTGCTATTGCGCAACAATTGGCTAAACAATTGTCCAAACGCGGTGTTACAGATATCAAAATCTACGATGTTTCCAAAACTAATGCATCCTACATCATCTCTGATGCTTGGAAATATACTAACTTGGTAACAATCGCACCTACATACAACTTGAACCTATACCTTACAATGGAAAACTTCATTCATGAATTAAAAGCCCTTAACTTCCAAAACCATAAGGTATCTATCATCGGTAACCACTCTTGGGCATCTGCTGCAATGAAAACAATGGTTGCTCACTTTGAAAATGACTTCAAAGACATTGAAATTGTATCCGAACCACTTGATATCAAATCCTCTTTGAAAGAAGAAGATCTTCCTAAAATCGAAAAAATGGCAGACGATATCAAAGCATCCATCGATGCAGCTGAAATCAAAGAAGTATTATAATACTAACACCAAAAGCCGCCTGAAAAGGCGGCTTTTTTTATACTTTAAAAGTCTTATGAAAGTTCAATTATTTCACTATTTTTTGCTTGACATAAATCTAACTTTTTCATATACTATACAAGTACCTGTTACACAACAGAATACATGGAGAGGTGTCCGAGCGGCTGAAGGAGCATGATTGGAAATCATGTGTGCGGTTATCCCGTACCCAGGGTTCAAATCCCTGTCTCTCCGCCATA
>DXZL01000104.1 GCA_019419725.1 Veillonella sp.
TTAGTAAATATAACGTAAATTCTATTACGCAGTTATAAATATTATATCATATATGGCTTAAAACCAATACTATATATATAATTGTGAAAGTTTTTAGATAATGGTATACTAAAACAATAGTATTTCGAGGAGGATTATCATGGTTAGTGCTCAAGAACAAGTGCGCCAAATTAAACACGGCGTAGCAGATTTAATTAATGAACAAGATCTTGTAAAGAAAATAGAAAAATCTATTAAGGAAAATAAACCTTTAGTTGTAAAATTAGGTTTGGACCCAACAGCGCCAGATATTCATTTAGGCCATACAGTACCACTTCGTAAACTACGTTTGTTCCAAGAATTTGGTCATCAAGTAGTGATCGTTATCGGCGGTTTCACTGCGCGTATTGGTGATCCTACTGGTAAAAGTGTAACTCGTCCACCACTTACAAAAGAAGAAGTATTGAAAAATGCTGAAACCTATAAAACACAAATCTTCAAAGTGTTAGATCCTGAAAAAACGATCGTCCGCGACAATAGTGAATGGCTAGAATCTATGAATTTTGCTGATGTGCTTCGCTTGGCAAGTTCTTACACTGTAGCACGTATGATGGAACGTGATGATTTCAATAAACGTTTCAAAGAAGGCCGTGCTATTGGTGTTCATGAATTTATGTATCCATTGATGCAAGGTCAAGATTCTGTAGCATTACATGCTGATGTTGAATTTGGTGGTACAGACCAAACTTTCAACTTGTTAATGGGTCGTCATTTACAAGAATTAGAAGGTCAAGAACCACAAGTTGTTATCACAATGCCATTGCTTGAAGGCCTTGATGGCGTTCAAAAAATGAGTAAATCTTTAGGTAATTACATCGGTATCGATGAAGAACCTAAAGAAATGTACGGTAAAGCTATGTCCATTCCAGACGAATTGATGATGCGTTACTTCATGCTCGTTACAGACATGCCAATCGAAGAGCAAGAGGACATGGAAAAACGTCTTGAAAGTGGTGAATTACATCCACGTGATGCAAAAATGCAATTAGCTCGCACCATCGTTCGCTTGTACCATGGTGAAGAAGCTGCTCTCGAAGCAGAAGAAGAATTCAAACGCGTATTCCAACAACGCGCGTTGCCTACAGATATTCCTGAATACGCTATGGATGCGCCAACAGAGCCAATCTTTGTACCGCAATTCTGTACAGATGCTGGTTTGACTGCCTCTAATGGCGAAGCACGTCGCTCTATTAAAGCTGGTGCTTTCAAAGTAAATGGTGAAAAATATACAGAAGAAAACCTTACCCTTGAAGAGGGCATGATCGTTCAAGTAGGTAAACGTAAATTTGTGAAAATTAAATTTAACTAATATAAAAAAGTGATGAGATCAAAATCTCATCACTTTTTTTGTCTATACTATTTGTAATTATAAGATTTTCTATTCACTGTATCTTATATTTAAGAAGCAACAGATTATGATTACAAGTTAATGTATAATAAATATAAATACAGATACAAATATAAATATAAAATACAAATTTGACACATAAAAGATTTATATAGATATCGTATAGTATCTATAAAGTAAGAGGACTATATATGGATAAAGAACTAAGCAACTTTTTAGAACAACGAGAACATACTGTTCTTACCGATATTGATGTTATAACTGCGGCAGTAGCAGTACCATTATTAGAAATTGATGGGGAAGATCATGTAGTATTTACTGTGCGTAGCAATAAGCTGCGACGTCAGCCTGGTGAAATTAGCTTTCCTGGTGGCCACTGTGAACCTAATGATAAAAGCAGTGCCCATGCTGCCATGCGTGAGTGCTCTGAGGAACTGGGTATCAATTTAGATCAAATTGAACTTCTGGGAAATTTAGATTGTCTTGTATCTGCGATAGGTGTCAAACTATATGCCGTAGCCGTGCGCCTACATACAAGTGATTTGAAACCAAATCCTGACGAAGTAGGAGAGGTGTTCACCGTTCCATTACAATATCTATTAGACATGGAACCGACGGTGGGGCATCTAGACATTGGAACGAAACCATTAAAAGACTTTCCGTTCCATTTATTAGAAGGCTACAACATTGATTGGAAAATCAGACAAAACTACTCTGTCTATTTTTACCCTTATAAACAATACACTATATGGGGGCTGACGGGGCGAGTACTGAAGAACTTTTTAGATATATATAGGGCGGTTAAATGAAACCTGAATTTGTTCCGTGGTTATGGATTATTTATGTAGCTTATGTTTTATATAAGAGATATAAAGAAAATAATCGTATAGAAAAATCTATAATCATACTAGCTAGTATAAGTATAATTATTGTTAGTGGTGGTTTTTCTTTATTAACATATTATAATCTTTCACCTGAATTGCAGCTTATGTTAAATATATTAATTATAATAGTATTGTTTATAATGAAAACATTATTTGGAGTGTAACAGATGGTAATAATACAGTGGCTTGGATATACTATGCCCCCTATATGCATTGTTATTTCAATATTATTAATGATATATGGAAAGTCTAGGCATATTAAATATTTAGATCCAGAGGTACCATTAGGACGCTTATTCTATTTTTTCGGCAATGCTTTTTCGTTTATGTGTTGTATTTTATTAATTAGCTTTGGTAGCGATGTAATGCAATCAACAGATATTATTGAAGGGATTAAATATTTAATCTTAGGATATTCTTTTGGTATTTATGGATTTACATTCTTTTTTATGACTGGCATGAGAAGATCTTATGATATAGGATTTCCATTTTGGGTATATCCGATTTTTATAGCCTTAATACTTTTAAGTCTTTTTATGAATGATACTATTTTTGAATTCTTGATGCTTGGAATGTATCTATTTTTATTACAGCCAGGAAGAGCAAGAGAGTAATCTTGCGTGTTTTTAAACGGTGCTATTTGAGTTAACTTTAATTGTTAGTGGAGTATTATATATCATGAAAAAGCAGTATTATAATTTTTTTATTAGGATTAATAGTACTTTCTATATTGACCTACTCCATTTATTACAAGATTGATAAAGATAATAAACATGAAACTGCTGAAGCAGTTTTGAATAGATTAGTTGTTGTTTCTAATAGTGAAGATATTAGAATGTCTTATGGTCAATATAGCAATGGGGAGTGGGTTCAGTATCTTGATATGAAGGTCAGTCCAGATTATAAAACTGTTATGCCTCAAACCTTAGAAACTATTAGCTATATTTTTCCTAATAGTAAAGTTGAGAAAATTGAGACTTCAGATGCTACATTACTATATCGTATTACTTTAGAGGATGGCATTTTATTTGTTAATGGCAGTGATATGAAGCCCGATCAATTAAGATTTATTGTTCATGTGTCAAACTAAGATAAAAAAGATGATTGTCTATAATTAGGCAATCATTTTTTATTTTTAGTTGAGTTTTATTTGTATAATAATGCCTATAAAAATTGACAGATTGCAAATTAAGGTATACTATTTATGTGTAAAAGGTTTAATGTGTTGCACTAATTGACTAGGAGGTTCTCACATGAATCGCGAAACAGCATACGTACTTTGGTTTGATGAATTACAACGTGAAGATGTTAATTTAGTTGGTGGTAAGTCTTCTTCCTTAGGGGAATTGACATCCTCCACTAATGTACCTGTACCTTACGGTTTTGCTACAACTGCTCATGGTTATCGTGAGTTTATGAAAGCAACAGGTTTGGAAGATAAAATCCGCGCTGAACTTGATGCGTTAGATGATGTAGAAAATTCTGCATTATTGCGTGAAGTATGTGCTAAAATTCGCCGCATGATTTGCGAAGAAGAAATGCCAAAAGAATTGGCAGATGCTATCCGTCATGCTTATGAAGAACTTGGTAAAAAAGTAAACGAAGAAAATCCATTCGTAGCAGTTCGTTCTAGTGCAACAGCAGAAGACTTGCCAGATGCAAGCTTCGCAGGCCAACAAGATACATATTTAAATGTACGTGGTGCTGATGTTATTATCGAGAAAGTAAAAGAATGCTATGCATCTACTTTCACAGACCGTGCAACATACTACCGTGTAAAACAAGGTTTCGATCATATGACAGTAGCATTGAGTGCTGCCGTTCAAATGATGGTATTCTCTAAAGCCGCTGGCGTAATGTTTACTGTTGACCTTGTAACAGGCAACGATAACAACATCCTTATCGAAGGTTCTTGGGGTCTTGGTGAGTACGTTGTACAAGGTACAGTTACACCAGATAATTTCCATGTAGATAAAGATAAAATGGAAATTATAGATCGCATGATTAATGACAAACATATCCGCTTAGTTCGTAAAGCTGATGGCGACTGTGTTGAAGAGGTTGTTCCAGCAGATGAAGCTAAACAACAAGTTATTACAGATGCTCAAGTTTTGGAGCTTGCTAAATACGCAAAAGCAATCGAAAAACATTATGGTTGTTACATGGATATGGAGTGGGGCGTAGATGAACGAGACGGTAAAATTTGGATTTTACAAGCTCGCCCAGAAACAGTTTGGTCCCGTAAAGAAAAACCAAAAACAACTGAAAAACCTAGCACATTAGATGCAGGTAATCGTGAAATTATTGTAAAAGGTTTGCCAGCTTCCCCTGGTAATGCAGCTGGTAAAGCTCATGTTATCATCAATCCTGAGGATATTGATGAATTCAAAGAAGGCGAAATCCTTGTCACAGCTATGACAGCTCCTGACTGGGTACCAGCTATGAAAAAGGCAAAAGCTATCGTTACTGATGCTGGTGGTATGACTTGTCACGCGTCTATCGTTAGCCGTGAGCTTGGTATTCCTTGTATCGTAGGTACTAAGAGCCGTAGCCATGAAGCAACAACATCCATTAAAGATGGTCAAATGATTACTGTTGATGCTACAAATGGTATCGTATATGATGGCGTATTAGAAGATATCGTTAAAAAGCCAGAAGTACAAGCTACTGCAAGTGTTGCAACTGAATATGTTCCTGTAACAGGCACTAAGATTTACATGAATTTAGGCAATCCTGATTTAGCTGAAAAACATGGTGTATTACCATGTGATGGTATTGGTCTAATGCGTGAAGAGTTCATTTGGACTACTTTCATTCACGAACACCCATTACACCTTATTGAAACTGGTCGCAGTGACTTTGCAGTTAATACATTGGCAGAAGGTATGCGTAAAGTTTGTCAAGCATTAGCTCCTCGACAAGTAGTAGTTCGTTTGAGCGACTTCAAATCTAGCGAATACCGTGATCTCAACGGTGGCGACAAATATGAACCACATGAATCCAGTGCATTACTTGGCTGGCGTGGTGCAGCTCGTTACTATGATCCAAAATATACACCTGCTTTCAAATTAGAATTAGAAGCAATCAAAAAAGTACGTAACGAATTTGGTTT
>DXZL01000105.1 GCA_019419725.1 Veillonella sp.
AATTGATCCGTCATAACAAAGTGTTACATCGGATATTACCAAGATTAACGTAGGATACCTACCGCTGTGGCCCGCACTTTAATGCGGCACGCACGACCGAGGTCATCCATAGTGTGCTTATCATTCACAGGTATTCCCTGTTCAGAACAAGCTGTTCGTATAGGTTCAACTACACGCTCATCACTATCGCGTCCTACGAACACATACTTCACAGTTCCTCGCGCAATGTTTTTCAACGTTTGCTTGGCACCGATTGTTTTGTTCATCGACTTCAGATAGGCAATGTCCATAGTAAATTCTCCTTACGAAATTATGCTACTTAGGCATACTTGCCCCTGAGCACTCTGTAAGTATATCAATTACACAAGCTCATGTCAAACGTTTTTCGACGGTCTACACCGCTATACAACTGCATTTTATGTGTACACGTTTCCGTGCGTTTCATTATGTCGAACTATATAAACTCATTTGTTATTTTTATACAATTTTATGTGTTTTAGGCTCATTTTTATGCATAAATTTTATATTATTTTCATTCATATCATTTTATGTATGCAAAATAGATATAATTAAAAAATAATTAGTCATTTTTTCGATTCATTTTATTTGCTTTATTCAAAATAACGATTTTATTAGACTTATTATTTTATTTATCCATATGACACGTCTATCTGTAACAGCAAGTTTGGGATAAAAAAAAGAGCGTGCCCTAAGGCACGCTCTTTTATAGTATCCCTATAGATTATTCTTCTATAGCAGATTCTTCTGTAATATCGATAATTTCAGGTGTGTTTTTAACAACCTCAATCTTACGGTAACGGCTCATGCCAGTACCAGCAGGGATCAATTTACCGATAATTACGTTTTCTTTTAAGCCCAATAATGGATCGATTTTACCTTTGATAGCGGCATCTGTAAGAACACGTGTTGTTTCTTGGAAGGACGCTGCAGACAAGAAGGAATCCGTTGCCAAAGCGGCTTTAGTAATACCCAATAATGTACGTTTGCCTGTAGCATTTTCACGGCCATTAAGAGTAAGACGACGGTTTTCTTCGTCAAAGGTATTAACGTCGACCATATCCCCTGGAAGCATATCTGCATCGCCAGCTGTTTCAACTTTTACTTTATGAAGCATTTGACGTACGATAACTTCGATATGTTTATCATTAATTTCTACACCTTGAGATTTATATACTTTTTGTACTTCGTATACGAGGTAACGTTGAGTTGCTTCAGTACCCATTACGCGCATAATGTCATGAGGGTTGATAGAACCTTCTGTTAAACGTGCACCTAAGGATACAACATCACCGTCTTTAACGATAATGCGAGAACCATAAGGGATGAGGTAATCGAGTTCAATACCGTCTTCACCAGTGATGAAGATAGTATTAGTACCTTTTTTACCTTCGTTAGGTACAACGCGAACTGTACCTTCGTTTTCTGCGATGATAGCATTACGTTTTGGTTTACGCGCTTCGAATAATTCTTCGACACGTGGCAAACCTTGTGTAATATCGTCACCTGCGACACCACCTGTATGGAATGTACGCATTGTCAACTGAGTACCAGGTTCACCGATGGATTGCGCTGCAATAATACCTACAGCTTCACCAACTTGAACTTGACCGCCTGTACCAAGGTCGCGACCATAGCACTTGCGACATACGCCATAAGGGCTACGGCAAGTCAATACGGAACGGATTTTAACTGTTTCGTAGTGTTTTACAACTTCATCAGCCAATGGTTCTGTGATTTCACCGTTAAGAGGAACGATAACTTCGCCAGTTTCTTTATTAACTAATTCTTCAGCTGCAATACGGCCTACGATACGATCTTTTAATGGTTCAATAACGCCAGTACCCTCAACGATTGCTTCCACTTCGATACCGTGGATTTCGTTGTTGCGTACTTGTACTTCTTTTACATCGGAGTTAAGAATAGCTTCGATGCCTTCTTCAGTGAGGCGTGTATTAGCAGGGAAGATTTCAATACCTTCACTGTCAACAATTGCTTGTACAGTATCCTTGTTCAACATATTTTGAACCATAGTTTCTTTTAATGTTGCACGGATGCTGTCGTCGCTTTCACCAAGAATAATTTTTTGAACCAAATTAGTATGGTTGATATCGCTATCAGAGCCCAAGTGAGCACCGCGCAATGCGACGGATGTAACACCGGATTCTGCAATATCAGCTAAGCATTGTTCGTCCAAGATAGTTTCAGCAGGTACAACAAGTTCCCCTGTTTCTACATTCACTACATCTTTATCTAGAACACGACCAATAAGCTTGTCTTTCAACAATTCCAATGCTTGACGTGGAGATGTAGCCAAACGAGCGCGTTCACGAACGAGATCGATACCTACAACGTCACAATCGTCCTCACGAACGATAACGTCTTGAGATACGTCAACAAGACGACGAGTCAAGTAACCGGAGTCAGCTGTACGAAGCGCTGTATCGGCCAAACCTTTACGAGCACCATGAGAGGATGTAAAGTAATCCAATACAGTCAAGCCTTCTTTAAAGTTTGCTTTGATTGGTAAGTCGATGATACGACCAGATGGATCGGCCATCAAACCACGCATACCAGCAAGCTGACGAATCTGTTGTTTGTTACCACGGGCACCAGAGATAGCCATCATGTAAACAGGGTTGAAGCCATCTTTGTCGCGCGCCATATTATCCATCATGGCGTCAGTAACATCTTCTGTTGCTTGAGTCCACAATTGGATGGTTTTACGGTAACGTTCTTCTTCTGTAATAAGACCACGGCGATACAAGCGAGATACTTTTTCTACTTCTTGTTCTGCTGTGTCTAATAAACCAGTTTTTACTTCTGGTACTTTAATATCTGCAATAGCTACAGTCATACCTGCGCGACGAGCGAAGGAATAACCCAAGGATTTGATACGGTCCAAGAGTTCTGCAGTTTTTTCATTGCCAAACAATTGGAAGCATTGGTCAACCAATTTACCAACTGTTTTCTTATCCATAACCTTACCTAAAGAGTAAGTGCCATCTTCACGTTTTTCGTATTGCCATAATTCTGGGAATAATGCATTGTTGAAGATTAAGCGACCAGCTGTAGTTTCTACACGGCCATGGTCAGGTAAACGGATATAAAGAATATCTTGCAAGCCAATGATATGAGACTCGTATGCAAGCATTACTTCGTCATAAGTAGCAAATGTTTTTGCTTTATCACGAGTATCTTCGCGTACAACTGTTAGGTAATATGTACCTAAGATCATATCTTGAGAAGGTACTGCTACTGGCTTGCCGTCTTTAGTAGACAAAATATTATGGCTAGAAAGCATCAATGTACGAGCTTCCGCTTGTGCTTCTACGGACAATGGTAAGTGACACGCCATTTGGTCACCGTCAAAGTCGGCGTTGAAGGCAGTACATACTAATGGATGCAATTTAATAGCACGGCCTTCCCAAAGGATTGGTTCGAAGGCTTGAATACCAAGTCTATGCAATGTAGGGGCACGGTTCAAGAGAACTGGATGTTCTTTGATTACCTCTTCTAAGGATTCCCATACACCAGGGCCAATTCTTTCTACTTGGCGTTTAGCTGCCTTGATGTTGGATGCTTGACCGCGTTCTACCAAACGTTTCATAACGAAAGGTTTGAACAATTCCAATGCCATTTCTTTAGGCAAACCACATTGGTGCATTTTAAGTTCAGGACCTACTACGATAACGGAACGACCAGAGTAGTCAACACGTTTACCAAGCAAGTTTTGACGGAAACGACCTTGTTTACCTTTAAGCATATCGGACAAGGATTTCAATGGACGGTTACCAGGACCTGTTACAGGACGGCCACGGCGACCATTATCGATCAATGCGTCAACAGCTTCTTGAAGCATACGTTTTTCGTTGCGCACGATGATATCAGGAGCACCTAAGTCTAACAAACGTTTCAAACGGTTGTTACGGTTGATAACACGACGGTACAAATCATTGAGGTCAGATGTAGCGAAACGACCACCATCTAATTGAACCATAGGGCGCAATTCAGGTGGGATAACAGGAACAACATCCATGATCATCCATTCTGGGCGGTTGCCAGATTGACGGAATGCTTCTACTACTTCTAAACGACGAACCGCACGGATTTTACGTTGACCACTAGCAGTGTTCAATTCTTCGCGCAATTCAGCATTCAATGCTTCAAGATCAAGTTCTGCTAAGAGAGCTTTTACAGCCTCAGCACCCATGTCGATACATGCGAAGAGAACTTCTTCAGCAGCGCCCAATTCATAACGCTCTTCACGAGTTAATTCTTCGTATTCTTTATCTGCTTCTGGGATTGTTGCATCATCGCGAAGAGCCGCATTATAGCGCTCTTTGCGTTGTGCTTCGCGAACAATAGCCAAACGTTCGTTACGTTGAGCTACTGTTTCGATTACGACGGATTTACCACCGATAGTATAACCGTCTTCATTAAATTGAGCTTCATATTCGCGGTACTCTTGCTCGGACAACAATTGGCGTTTTGCCAATGGAGTACCAGCTGGATCTACTACGATGTAGGAAGCAAAGTATAATACGCGTTCCAAGGAACGTGGAGATACATCAAGGATGAGGCCCATGCGGGATGGGATACCTTTAAAGTACCAAATGTGAGATACAGGAGTAGCCAATTGGATATGGCCCATACGTTCACGACGTACTTTTGCACGTGTAACCTCTACACCACATTTATCGCAGACTACGCCTTTATGGCGAATGCGTTTATATTTGCCGCAGTGACATTCCCAGTCCTTTGTTGGTCCAAAAATGCGTTCGCAGAATAGACCATCACGTTCTGGCTTCAACGTACGGTAGTTAATAGTTTCAGGTTTCTTAACTTCCCCATGAGACCAAGCTAAGATCTGCTCTGGAGAGGCTAAACCGATTCGCATGGAATCGAATTCATTTACGTCTAGCACTACTATCGCTCCCTTCCTTATAGATAGTTTTAGTCTTCATCGTTAGAGGAATCGCCCATTGGGAACGCCAATTGGCTAAGGATATCGTCTTCACCGCCATTATCAGCAGGTGCTTCTTCCTCTACTTCTGGCTCTACTACAGTTACTTCATCAGTTTCTACTGCACTGCCTTCCATAACTTCTTCAATGCCAGTTTCTACCACTTCATCTTCGTCATCAAGTTCTTTCATAACAACTTCTTCTTGATCTTCATTCAAGATTTTTACATCAAGACCAATACTTTGAAGTTCTTTGAGCAATACCTTGAAGGACTCAGGTACACCTGGTTCAGGGATGTTTTCGCCTTTAACGATTTTTTCGTATGCTTTCACACGACCAACAACGTCGTCAGACTTAACAGTTAATAGCTCTTGAAG
>DXZL01000106.1 GCA_019419725.1 Veillonella sp.
TGATACATATGAAATCCAAGTCTTGAAAGACGGAAAACCATATGCAAATGCACCTCTTATTAAAGACGTGATTAATGATCTTACTAATGAAAGCCAAGCAGATGCTAATGGTAAAGCAACTGTTACTGTAAGTGCTAATGGCCTTAACGTAGTAGGCGTTGAAGTGGGCTTCCCAACTCAAACTAAAGGTGAGCAAAATAAATACTTCAGTGCATTGTCCTTCATCATCAATCCTGAATAATATAGGATATAACTATTTACTAAGTGTGTGAAATAAACAAGACCTCCTAAGTTGGACTTAGGGGGTCTTTTTATATTTTTAGGGTGTACGTATAAATGCGTTCTGTGAGAGCCTCGTATTAGGCGGGGTAAGAAAGAGAGATTTTTATGAAATTACAACGAAATGTATCGGCTGTGATGGCTGCGTTGGTATTAACTGGAATGACCTGCTCTGCATTTGCTACAGAAATTAATGCCACAAGCGATAAAGCGGAGGAATTGCTTGGCTTAACAATGGGGTCACCGGTACAAACACAACCAGAAGTTAAGCATATAGAAGATACCTTGACGGTTAATGTGCATGGTAAAAGCTTAACAGAAACAGGTAAAAGTAAGAATGTAACGGGCATCTATAATGGTTTTGGTTCACAATTGACGGTGGATAAAGATTTGATTGTACGTCTTAAGAATAATGCACCAGCGTCAAAAAGGGAACTCGGTCATTACTATATGAGCGCTGTGTATGCTGGTTACGGCGGTAAAGTGCCAAGACTCAGCAAGGACAATCCTGATAGAGATTATGGAGATACTAATATTCATGTCAAAGGCAATGTAGATATCGATGCTATCGGTGTCGGTTTACAAGCTAATCAACGTGGTCATATTATTGTTGATGGTGGTGGACGTATCATCACGCATCCTTTAGAAACTTCTGATACTTACTCTGTGGTGGCAGAAGAGGGTGATGTATACGTTAATACTGGTTCTGACGGAAAACATCCGGGTTCTAAGGAATTGGTCGCTGTTGGTAATGTAGGGTTAATTAATAAGGATTATGGACGTGATCCAAATCATAACGAAATGCCAACGAATATAGCATTAGCTTTTACAACACCTAATTCTAAACTTACGGGTGCCGTACTAAATGAATATGCTGAAAGCAATAAGAATCCGCATAATTCTGGTGCTGACATTTATTTGCAAAATGGAGGGACTTGGAATAATGAATGGATTGGTATGGAGCGTCCTACCCCTAAAAGAGAACGTCCATCTGGGGATAATGCAGCATATCTATACAAGGGCAGTAAGGTTCGTAACCTTGTAGGTGGTGTTAATCCAACGGCAGCTGGTAATATTCATCCTATTGATGCACGTCCTATTACGATTCAGAACTATAGCGGCTATGTGAATGCTATTTATAAATCTGGAGTACCTGCTAGTGAAGCTGGAAAAGGGCAAATTGTAGTTGAACATGCAGCAGACAATAGCCATATTACCGTTCAAGGTGAACATTCCGGTAATACCATTGATGAGGCAAGTTATAAAAAGGAAATACAAGCCTTAGCCAATAAATTACAATATACGGGCAATGATAAGAAACTGAGCACAACAGTTCAAATTAATGAAGGTATTACTAGCCCTGGTGCTGTTGCAGAACTAGGGGCAGATCATTTTGACTCACAGGGGCGTCTTGTTGTAAATGATACAACAAAGATTAATCGTGCTAGTGAATCATCCTTAGTGAGTGGTTCAAAATCTGCTCTTACATCGACCGCTATGGCATGGAAGAGTAATACCAATGATTTACAACGCCGTTTAGGAGATCTTCGTCTAGCTAATACAAATCAAGGTGTATGGGCGAAATATATAGGCGGTAAATCTAAAATCACAGATGGTGCTGACGCACATATGACATACAATGGCGTACAAGTCGGCTACGATCATAAGGCTTCTAATGGTTGGATTTTTGGCGGCGCTATTGATTACAGTACATCTAGTAATTCATATGCCAACGGTAGTGGTGATGGCAAACTTGGCGGCATCGCCTTGTATGGCACAAAAAAACATGATGATGGTCGTTATTTAGATATCATTGCACGTGGTAATAGATTATCCAATGATTATAAGCTCTACTCCGTAGGTGGACAACGTGTGAACGGTGATTACCATACATATGGCACATCCTTAAGCGCTGAATATGGTAAACGTATTAAGAAGGAAAATGGCTTCTACATCGATCCTAGTGTAGAATTTATTGTAGGCCGTTTGAATGGTGTATCCTATGATGCTTCTGTTGTCGGTGGTGGTTCTATGCATGTGAAAGCTGATGCTGTGAACTCTGCTGTAGGCAGACTTGGTATTGGCATTGGGAAAGAAACAGAAAAATCCAATATCTTCGCTAAATTAGCATTAGCGCATGAATTCTCTGGTAAGGTAAATACAACATATTCCGCACCAGGCAATCCAACAGTACAAACAACAGTAGATTTGAAGGATACATGGCTCGATGCTGAAATTGGTGGGTCTTGGAGTGTCCGTCCTAGTACATATCTATATGGTACATTCACTAAAAACTTTGGTGCTATCGTAGAAAATACATGGCGCATTGATGCTGGGATACGGCATAATTTTTAATTGAATATTGCATTAATGGTCCTTATAGCGTATGCTGTAAGGACCATTAGTATATAAGGAGTTTTTTATGATTAAGTTTCTATTCATTAGGAGTTATAATGGTTAATATTTTATTCATCTGTCATGGCAATATTTGCCGTTCTACGATGGCAGAGTTTTATATGAAGCATATCGTTGAGCAGGCTGGACTAAGTGATTCTATTTATATTGAGTCTGCAGCTACATCTCGTGAGGAGATAGGGAACGACACTCATTATGGGACTAAAGAGAAATTAGATGAAATGGATATTCCCTATACTCGTCGCAAGGCACGACAAGTGACGATGGAAGATTATTATAACTTTGATTATCTCATCATTATGGATGAAAATAATGCGCGTAATTTAAAGCGTATTATTGGGGATGACGTAGATGCTAAGGTTTACAAGGCAATGTCTTTTGTTGGTGAAAGCCGTGATGTAAAGGACCCTTGGTATACGGAAAACTTTGACGAAACCTATGATGATGTTAGTTGTAGCTGTGATGCTCTACTAGCAGTGCTTAAAGAGAAACTTTAAGCGAAATATATATACTGATAGGTCCTCAATGGTAGCTGAAATTTTAATCTATATTGAGGGCTTTTCTATAAGCCTATCTGCCTCATATACTTTATACTATCGAACCATAGCGTAATATGGTATAATTTTTAGGTATTCATGCGCCTATAGCTCAGGGGATAGAGCGCCGGTCTCCGGAACCGGGTGCGCAGGTTCGAATCCTGCTAGGCGCACCAAATAAAAGGCTTCTTGAATTTCGAGAAGCCTTTTTTGTTTACTATCTATATTTATTACACTGAATTCCCCTAGATTTAAATTCATTAATGAGTATGTCTATTGATTTATCAATGATTTCTTCATTAGTTATATATACCATCTTTTGGTAGTAGACCGTACCATCAAATTCTATCCAACGACTTGTCGTACCATTTAGTTTGCAAATCTTCATTCTGCCAGCCCAACTTCCCATGCTACGGAATTGTTTTACTTTAGAGAAGCGTACCTCACGAATATCGCTTAATTTAAATGTTCTTCTTACTAAGCCAATGCCTATAGAGACTTGATCATCCTTAAAGTAAAGAAGTTTATAACGCTCTTCAGGAGGCATAGATCTAATTATAGATAAGTTATAAGTAGCAAAAACTACAGCAATAGCGATCAATAGAAACATAAGGATTATCATATATTTTCCCATACTTTCAAAGCCTCCTTTTCTTTATTATAATAAATATAAATAATATATGAAACAGCTATATTAACACTAGTAATAGGAGAGAAACGAATGGAAATACATGCACGAATTATTCTACCTCTTTTGGCTATTATGTTGATTCCCACCATTGCCGTATTTTTCATTATTAAAAAGCCTTTACTCAAGAGGGAAACAAGAAAATTATTAGAGAAGAAATTAGGTTCTACGTGAAGCTTTCATTACTGGATCTGAACAGCTACGAAGTAATGAGCATATTGTTGATATAAATGATTTAGAAAACCTCCACGCCAATGAGTGGAGGTTTTTTATATGGTGATACATAGGGGATGTGGTACACCTAAAAGCTCCACATAGGATTTTGTATTTGATAGTATTGAAATAACGTGTAAATGTGATTTGAGTAACACATTTTATTTTGAGAATGATGTACAATAAGAGTGTCCTTGTGAAAATCTGAACATCCTAGCGGGAACACTAGGCATATAGGACATGATGAATAATATATAGATTATCTAATTAAGATTAATAAAGTACTAAATTGTATCATTGCATAGTTTTGATGTAGTGATACAGAGGAGATAGAATGACAAATAGAATACAAGAACTCACCGTCGACGAAACTTGGCGTAATGAGCAAGATGCATGGAATAATCGATCTAATTACTTTGTAGAAATGCACAATCGGGACGATCGTAAGGCTCAGGTTACAGAGTTTTTATCCTTTTTGAAGGATGAAAATCTTTTGCCCCCTAAAGGCGGTTGTACCCTTGATATTGGCTGTGGTGTATGTGACTATGCGTTAGGATTGGCTCGTGAAGGCCATAAGGCAACAGGTATAGATTTATCTGATGGTATGATTCGTGGTGCTAAACAATTAGCAGAGGCAGAAGGTTTAGATCTTAGCTTGTATATTGCACCGTGGTCTGATGAAACTCGCCGTGAACTAAAATGGGATAAAACCTTTGATTTAACATATAGTATTTTTTGCCCTATCATGTTTGATGTAGAAAACATTCGCGCTATGCATGAATCAAGTAAGGACAAATGCTTGTGGATTGCTTTTAGTGAACGCAGCGATGAAACAGTAGATATGTTATCTGAACATTTCTTTGGTCGCGATTCATTCCCTTGGGATGGTAAGATGAAAGCATGTTTAGATGTTATTCATGAAATAGGGCATAATGTAAAAGTAACCTATAAGACAGTGCCTGAAACAGAGGTTATGAGCCTTGATAAAGCGGTTAATTACTTTGCTATGAGACTTCATAATAATACATGGGGCGATATAGAAGATATGAAAGTAGAAATTAGATATCTCATTGAACCATTAGCCATTAATGGAGAAATCCATAATAAAACAGTTGATAGAGTGGCGTGGGTATCATGGTCTGTGAAATAGGAGGGTAGTATGACAGTTGATGAAAAACGTAAGTTAGAACTAAAAACTATGTACCAAATTATTGGCATCTATTGTCATA
>DXZL01000107.1:0-1351 GCA_019419725.1 Veillonella sp.
GATGGTTCTGGCGTAGTGCTTGTAGGCGCTGCTATGGGTGATGACAAGGTTAACTTTGTATGTAAAGTATCTAAAGATGTAGTGGCTAAAGGTGCAAAAGCAGGTAATATCGTAAAAGCTGCAGCTCAAGTAGCTGGTGGTAATGGCGGTGGCCGTCCAGATATGGCTCAAGCAGGCGGTAAAGAACCAGCTAAATTAATGGATGCATTAAAAGCTGGTGGTGAAGCGTTAACATCTATGTTACAATAGGCATATAATTTTATAATTATACTTGTATCTGTTATAGATAAATTTTATAATGCATAAAAAGGTACTGACTTTGTAGCTTTAATTCAAGTATAATAGGAGGCGAGGTTTCACTTTTACAGTGAAACCTGCCAATGTAATAAAAAGGAGGGATACGATGAAGGTTTCTGATGAAACTATGTTATTCCGTAAAGTAGACGATGAACCGATGACAGCTGAAGAGGTTCTCACTCGTGTTTATCAATCTATTCAAGAAAAAGGTTACAATCCAATCAATCAAATCTTAGGGTATCTTATTTCTGGAGATCCAGCGTACATTACAAGTTATAATAATGCACGTTCTGATATCCGTCGTTTAGAGCGGGATGACTTGATTGAGGAATTGTTGAAAGAATACGCAAAGGCAAAACAACTATAATGAGAATTATGTCATTAGATGTGGGCAGCCGTACTATCGGCATTGCCTGTAGTGATGCACTGCTCATGACAGCACAAGGTATTGAAACCATTCGTAGAACATCTCTTGAAAAAGACTTTAACCGCTTACAAGAACTCATTACTGAATATGAAGTACACGAACTTGTAGTAGGTATGCCGAAAAATATGAATGGTACAAAAGGTGAACGGGCTGAAAAGACCGAAGAATTTGTCGAAAAGATGAAAGAGGTCATCGATTTACCTGTTACATATTGGGATGAGCGGTTATCTACTGTTATGGCTGAACGCCAACTCATTGCAGCTGACGTGAGTCGTAAAAAACGTAAGTCCGTTATTGATAAAATGGCAGCGGTTGTAATTTTGCAAGGATATTTAGATCGCTTGCAGTTTAATAAATAAGTATTTTTTCTTAAGGAGGGTTTCCGATGGTTGACCAAAATTTTGAAGGCGAAGTATATTACTTGGAATTCGAAGATGAAAATGGTAACAAACAGTACTTCACAGAGGACATTATTTTAAGTCATGAAGGCCAAGAATATGCTGTTCTTGTACATGTACAAGATGAAGAGGCTGACCATGAAGGTCAAGATGATACATACATGATCTTGGCTCGCATCGAAAAAAATGAAGAAGGCGTAGAAGAATACGTACCTTTAGATGAAGATGA
>DXZL01000107.1:1451-5317 GCA_019419725.1 Veillonella sp.
TCGTGAGAAAAGCCTTAAGATATATTTTAATCCTTATTATTGTAGGCGTATTAATCATCGCAGGTGGTTTGGGAGCAATTTATTTAGTGCCAAACACCTTTGCTCAAGATGATGGTACACAAGTACTTGTCATCGAAAAAGGGCAGACTGGCACTGAAATTGCAGATATGCTCTATGAACGAGGTCTTATTCGTTCCACACAAGGCTTTAAGCTTTGGTTATATTTGAGCGGCACCAATGATAAACTTCAAACTGGTCACTACCAAATTCCTAACAAGGTAACTGTGCGCGAACTCATTTCTTTATTACAAGAAGGTCATGTAGAATCTATTCGTGTTACAATTCCTGAAGGATATACAGTTGGTGATATTGCTATCGTTCTTGAAAAAAATCAAATTATGAAGGCAAAGGATTTCTTAGCAGAAGCGAAGACCTTTGTACCATATCCATATATGAAAGGTACAAGACCTGCTACATATCCGGTAGAGGGCTTCTTATTCCCAAGTACTTATGAAATTCCAGTAGGTGCAACGCCACGTGAAGTGATTCAAATGATGGCTGACGAAATGAATCGTTACCTCACACCGGCTGTGAAGAAACAAATTCAAGCTCAACACATGAGTATTCATGACTTTGTAACATTGGCATCCATTGTTGAACGTGAATCTTTATTTGATGCAGATCGTCCAACAATTGCAGGGGTATTTAAAAAACGGTTAGCCCATGGTATTCCATTGCAATCTGATGCGACAATTTCCTATGTACTTGGTTATGCAAAAGAAGATGTAACTATTGGTGATACGCAATTACAAAGCCCGTATAATACATACGTATCTAAAGGCTTGCCACCTGGTCCAATTGCGAACCCTGGTAAAAAAGCATTAGATGCAGTCTTGCATTCTGAAGATACAGATTATTTATACTTTGTAGCAGATAAAGATGGACATAACCACTTCTCTAAAACATATGAAGAACATTTAGCGGAAGTTCATAAAATCTATGGTAATGATACGGCTACATCCTCTAATACAGAGGCCGCAGTACAAGCTGGTCCTAACTATGACGTGGCTGTGGCAACGACAGAGCCTAACTACAATTACAGCTCTGAAGAAGCGGTGGAAGCAGATTCTCAATATGTTAATGTGGAACCTACGTACAAATATACACCAACAACGGTTCCAGCTGCTGAAATTCCAGCACCAACACCAGCTCCACAAGCACCAGCTCAATCTGCACCAGCAACTCAATCATCTAGTTCTAACTCTTATGTGCCAACTACAACACCTGCTCCAGAATCTATGCAAAATGTTGTACCAAGTACACAACAAGTACCTCATATTGAAGTAAAGCCAGCTGAATCTGTGGATCGTTCTACGTTGGTGGTTCCTAGTGGTAATAGCAATAAATAATGTAGGAGATTGAATCTACTTTCATGACATTAAATGATATTTTAAATGAACAGCGTATTTACGCGATGATTAATGATGTACCGATTCTACGAGAATCTGAGGTTCATCTCTTTGAAGAATTAATAGGTTTGTACCGGCCCACCTCTGTGTTAGAGGTGGGCACCGCCATTGGTTATTCAGCTTTATTGATGGCTCCGCTACTCGATAAAGAAGAAGGGCATATTACATCTATTGAATTAGATGATGTGCGTCACGAAATGGCGAAATATTATATTAACCAATCCGATTATGCCGATACAATTACATTACTGAAAGGTGATGCGTCTCAAGTCTTAACGGAACTCACTGGTGAATATGATCTAGTGTTTTTAGATGGGCCAAAAGGGCAATACCTAAAACAGTTAGAACTTATTTTACCTCATGTGAAAGAAGGTGGCGTTATCCTGGCGGATAATGTACTTTTTAGAGGCTATGTAAGGGGCGATAAGGAGCCGCCAAAACGGTTCAAAACTATCGTAAAACGGTTAAAAGAATACTTAACGTATGTTGAAAATAAAGAATTGTTTAACACCACCATCTATCCAATGGGTGATGGTATGAGTGTGAGTGTGTGGAAAGGGCACAACAAATAATGGCAGAACATTTTATGGAATTGCTTTGTCCAGCCGGTAATATGGACAAGCTCAAAATGGCGATTCGCTATGGTGCGGATGCTGTATATTGTGCAGGCAAACGTTTTGGTTTGCGTGCAGGTAACTCTAATTTCTCCGACGAGGAATTAAAGGAAGCTGTAGAATTTGTACATGCTCATGGTAAGAAAATCCATGTAACATGTAATATCATTCCTCACAATGAGGACTTTGAAGGCTTAGAGGATTATTTGAAATTCCTTGAAAGTATCGGCGTTGATGCAATTATCGTTGCTGATATGGGGATCTTTAGCCTTGCTAAACGCGTAGCTCCAGGCCTTGAACTTCATGTAAGTACACAAGCATCTACAACAAACTGGCATACAGTGCAAATGTGGAAAGAACTTGGTGCTACACGTGTTGTAGCAGCTCGTGAAGTGTCTTTAGCGGACCTTAAAGAAATGAAGGACAATGTAGATATCGAAATCGAATCTTTCGTACATGGTTCTATGTGTATTTCTTACTCTGGTCGTTGCCTATTGTCTAACTACATGACAGGCAACCGTGATGCGAACCGCGGTCAATGTTCTCAATCTTGCCGTTGGAAATATTCCCTTGTAGAATCCAACCGACCTGGTGAATATTATCCAATTGAAGAAGATGAACATGGCACATATATCTTTAACTCTAAAGACTTGTGCTTGATTCACCGCATTCCTGACTTATACGAAGCTGGTATCGATAGCCTTAAAATTGAAGGCCGTATGAAATCCGTTCACTATTGTGCAACAGTAGCAAAGGTATACCGTACAGCTATCGATACATACCTTAAAGAAGGTAAAGATTGGTATGTTCGTCCGGAATGGATTGCAGAATTAGAAAAGATTTCACATCGTCCATATACAGATGGCTTTGCAGAAGGTCGCCCTGACGAAACAGCCCAAAATTATGGTAAATCTACCAATACACAAAGCCATGATTTTATCGGTTTAGTTATGGGTTACAACGAAGAAGAAAAATACGTTGATCTTGAACAACGTAATAACTTCAAGGTAGGGGATAAAGTAGAGTTCTGCCAACCTAAGGGAGAACTCGTTGAAACTGTAATTGAAAAAATGACCGATGAAGATGGTAACCCAATCGACGTAGCGCCTCATGCACAAATGAAAGTGCGTATCTACATGGATACACCACTTGAGCCGTATTCTATGATGCGCCGTGAGTGCAAACCAAAAGAAGCTTAGTAGGTAGTATATTAACGAGAAACATATCTAATGGATATCTATACTAGCGATATGTATAGCATTTACATTTTATAGTAGTGATGTGTAGGAGGACTTATGAGTGGTACATCTTTAGAACCGAGTAAATCTATTGGTGCATTTACTGATGTACCAGATTTAGCAACCTCTGGAGAAGAGGCGTATGTGTACTTTCATCTTGAACCGAAGCATACGAACTATATCAATCGCATCATTGAAGGCTATGAATATTTAGGGGTTATGACATCTATTGATGTAAATGGACGATGTATGCTAAGGTGTACACCTTCAACACGGCGCTTGGCTATTGAATTATTAAGTAGTCTATCGGACTATGTCACTATCGAGGATTAATATCATATTTTTATAATTACATTAAAATGTTTAGACCTAGTAGAGAAATGAGAGTATATCTATGAAACAATCTATGTTGAAACGTGCATTATTAACAGCTTGTCTAAGTGTATCTATGGCAGGTGTGGCTATGGCAGGTCCTGTAGGTCCAGTGATCATTCCTCAAGCAGGGGATGTAGTAGTCATCAATCATGGTCCTGATATGACCTTCA
>DXZL01000108.1 GCA_019419725.1 Veillonella sp.
TCAAATTCCTATGTTTTTTAGTAGGAATAGTGGTATACTATGTACAGTATCAGTGAAATACCAGAAGACTGGTTGTCATATACTTTCATATACCTAAAGAGGGGTGGCGTTGCCACTAGAAAGATTTGAGGTAAGTACTATGTATGATGTAAAATCTCCAAAGGCGGAGGAATTTATTTCCCATCAGGAAATCCTTGATACCCTTGCCTATGCAGAGGAAAACAAGGAAAATCGGGAGTTGTTAGATGCTATTTTAGCAAAAGCTGCTACATTTAAGGGGTTAAACCACAGAGAAGCAGCTGTTCTATTAGAATGTCCGTTACCTGAATATAAGGAAAAGCTTTATGCGTTAGCTAAAGAAATCAAGAAAGCTATTTATGGCGATCGTATCGTTCTATTTGCACCATTATATTTGTCTAATTATTGTATTAATGGTTGTGTATACTGTCCGTACCACTCTAAAAATCGCGATATTAAACGTAAAAAGTTGACTCAAGACCAAATTAGAGAAGAGGTTATTGCCTTAGAAGCGATGGGGCATAAGCGCATTGTTATTGAGTCTGGTGAAGATCCTCTTAATAATCCTCTTGAATATATTTTGGAATCTATCAAGACTATTTACGGTATTAAAAACAAAAATGGCGAAATTCGCCGTGTAAACGTAAATATTGCAGCTTGTTCCGTTGAGGATTACAAGAAATTACATGAAGCTGGTATTGGTACATATACATTATTCCAAGAAACGTACAATAAAGAAAACTACGAAGCACTTCACCCAACAGGCCCTAAGAGCGACTACGCCTACCATACAGAGGCGATGGACCGCGCTATGCAAGGTGGCATTGATGATGTAGGTATCGGTGTTCTTTATGGCTTAGAACATTATAAATATGATTTTGTAGGTTTGTTGATGCATGCAGAGCATTTAGAGGCTGTATTTGGTGTAGGTCCACATACTATTTCTGTACCTCGTATTTGTCCAGCTGATGATATCGATGTAGATGATTTCAGTAATGCTGTACCTGACGATATATTTGAGAAAATCGTTGCTCTTATTCGTGTATCCACACCGTATACAGGTATGATTATGTCTACCCGTGAAAGTCAATCCATGCGTGAACGCGGTTTGGCATTAGGTATCTCCCAAATTAGTGGTGGCTCTCGTACTAGCGTAGGTGGTTATAAAGAAGAAGAGAAACCAGAGGATAATTCGGCTCAATTTGATCGCAGTGACACACGTACATTAGATGAAATCGTAGATTGGTTACTAGATCTTGGATATGTGCCTAGTTTCTGTACTGCATGCTATCGAGCAGGTAGAACAGGGGACAGATTTATGGCCCTCGCTAAATCCGGCCAAATCCATAACTGTTGCCAACCTAATGCATTGATGACATTAAACGAATACATCATGGATTATGGTGACGAAAAAACTAAAGCTCATGGCGCTAAGGTTATTGAACAACAGTTAGAAAATATCAAAAATGATTTAGTTAAAGATAAAGCTAAAGCTTATATTGCACAGATGAAAGACGGCGAACGAGACTTCCGGTTCTAAGTAATTCACTGATCGAGAACCTCCTATTGATAATGGGAGGTTCTTTTTTGTTGAGAAAAACACAAAGCTTAAATGAGAATAAAATATATAAAATAGTTTATTTTGTTCACTTTTTGATGTATAATAAATAAAAATGATAATGATAATACGTTGAAGTTTTATACTAATATTGATTATAAACTACTGAGGGATATGATGATTAAGAAAAAACGTTGGCGCATTTCCACAAGCGACAAAGAACAAGAGAATATCTTAATCCGTGAACTTGGTGTGAATCCTATTGTGGCCAAATTAATGGTTAATCGCCACATAGATGTTGATGAAGGGCGTCGGTTTTTACAAGGCTCTTTGTCTGATTTGTTAGATCCATTCGCATTAAAAGATATGGATGTAGCTGTTTCGCTAGTTCAGGAGACAATTGAAAAACATAAACCAATCGTTATTTATGGTGATTATGATGTAGATGGCATTACTGCCACATCTGTTCTATATCGTTTTTTAAAGAAACTAGGTGCTGATGTTACCTATTACATACCAGAGCGTCAAAGTGAAGGGTATGGCCTCAATTTAGAGGCTTTAGAGCATCTTATAGAGCAGGGGACAGCTTTAGTAATTACCGTGGATTGTGGTATTAGCTCTTACGATATTGTTGAGGCTGTACGTGACCGTATCGATATGATTATTACGGATCATCATACGGCACCAGATATGATTCCACGAGCAAAGGCTGTTATTAACCACAAGCAAAAGGACTGTCACTACAAGGATAAGAACTTATCCGGTGTTGGGGTTGCTTTTAAATTATGCCAAGCATTGTGGCTTACAAAGACTGGTGAATGGTATTTAGATGATTTAGATATCGTTGCATTAGGCACTGTGGCGGACGTTGTGCCGTTAGTCGGTGAGAACCGCATCATCGTAAAAGCAGGCCTTGAAAAGATGAATAGTCATCCAAATCTAGGAATTAAAAAGCTAATCGATGTAGCAGGTCTCCATGAACGAACTATAACATCTGGACATATTGGTTTCACCTTAGCCCCACGGCTCAATGCAGCAGGTCGCGTAACCCATGCAACACGTGCTGTTGAGTTGCTAGTTACTGATAATGCTGACATGGCTGAAGCGATTGCTGAAGAATTAAATGAAACAAATCGTGAGCGTCAAGAACTAGAGAGAAATATTCACGAACTAGCTCGTATCGATGTGGCTAACCAAGGCCATAAGGCAGACTATGTAACCGTTGTAGCCGGTGAAGACTGGCACCCTGGTGTTATCGGTATTGTGGCTTCTCGCTTAGTTGAGGAGTTTTATAAGCCGACTTTGGTTATTAGTATCCACGATGGCATTGGCAAAGGCTCCTGTCGTAGTATCGATGGTTTTAATATCTACGATGCACTGAAGTCTTGCGAAGATGTGTTATTACAATTCGGTGGCCATGCTGCAGCAGCAGGCTTCAGTATTGATGCAAATCGTATAGATGAATTGCGAGACCGTTTGACTGCATATTGTAAGGAGCATGTAACAACAGAGGAATACATTCCCGTTGTTGCTATTGATGCGGAACTACCCGTTGATGATATCGATGTAGATATTATTGACCGCGTATCAGCCCTTGAGCCATACGGTATGGCCAATAGTACGCCGGTCTTTGCCGTTATGGAAGCAACCGTACAAGATATAATGCTAATGGGACAATTGAAAAATCATTGCAAGGTGATTTTAGAAACCTCTAGTGGCACATTGGATGCCATTGCTTGGAATCGTCCCGATTTATTTAAAACTATATTCATTGGAACTGTGGTGAAAGTAGCATTTTCATTGCAAAAGAATGAATGGCAAGGGATGGTTTCTCCACAGCTTATGATCCAAGCTATTGAACCGCTCACTGAAGAGCCGATTACGCTTTCCACGGAAGGTCTTAGACAAATGTATGTCATAGTAAAACAAGCTATGCGTGGTCGTAGTCAATCGGTTTATAATGTGGAACAAGAAATTTTGCGACGTAAGCCGGCAGATCAAAATAATCGCAGTGCCCTTACATCCTTAGATGTATTTAAGGAGTTGGGCATCATAGAAGAATATACCAGTGATGATGGTCAATTAATGCTAAGATGGAATGCCATTGAAGGAAAATTAGATCTTGTCACGTCCGTAACATTTCTTACCTATAGTGTATAGGAGGTGACACCATGACAACTGTAAATGAAGAAGGCAAAGCTTTAGTAGAACAAAGCACTTTTAATAAAGGAAAAGCTTTAGCTGAATTTATGGAGTATATCCATACCTATTTAACAGATGATGAGTGTAACCAAGTATTAAAGGCTTTTGAGCTTGCAGATAAGGCTCACGAAGGTCAGCTTAGAGCTTCTGGTGAACCGTATATCATGCATCCACTAGCAGTAGCTGATATTTTGGCACACTTACAAATTGACCATATCACACTTATGGCAGCACTCATGCATGATGTGGTTGAGGATACATCATATTCAAAGGAAGACTTGGAGGAAATGTTTGGCTCTGAAGTAGCATTCCTTGTTGATGGTGTAACGAAATTAAACCAATTCCAATATGAAACAAAAGAAGATCGGCAAATGGAAAATTATCGGAAGATGATTTTAGCCATGGCGAAGGATGTGCGCGTCGTTGTTATTAAACTAGGTGACCGCCTACATAATATGCGTACCTTAAAGCATATGCGTAGCGACAAACAAAAGCGCATTGCAAAGGAAACATTAGAAATCTTTGCTCCTTTAGCACATCGCCTTGGTATCTTCAATGTGAAATGGGAGTTGGAAGATTTATCATTCCGGTATTTAGAACCAGAAAAATACTATGATCTTGTAGATCAAATGAAACAAAAACGCCAAGCTCGTGAAGACATTGTAAATGATACGATGAGTCAACTCACTAAGGCTTTAGGCGAAGCTCATATTAAGGCGGATATCAAAGGTCGTCCAAAACATTTCTACAGTATTTACAAGAAGATGAAAAAGGACAATCGCGATTTATCTCAAATTTACGACTTGCTTGCTGTTCGCGTTATCGTTGATACAATTCCTGATTGTTACGCGGTACTAGGCATTGCTCATAGTTTGTGGAAACCATTGCCATATCGTTTCAAAGATTATATTTCCATGCCGAAATCTAATATGTATCAATCGTTACATACTACGGTTATCGGTACCATGGGGCAACCTGTAGAAATTCAAATCCGTACATGGGAAATGCACCGCGTATCTGAATACGGTGTTGCAGCGCATTGGCGTTATAAAGAAGGCAATAAAAATGGCGATAAGGATTTCGACCAAAAGGTTGCGTGGTTGCGCCAAGTATTGGAATGGCAAGATACAAGTAATCCAACAGAGCTTGTAAACGCTTTAAAATTAGACGTATTCTCCGGTGAAGTATTCGTATTTACACCAAAAGGCGATGTTGTTAAATTGCCGATAGGTTCTGTTCCACTAGACTTTGCATATCGTGTTCATACCGATGTAGGGCATAGATGTGTAGGTGCCAAGGTAAATGGTAAAATTGTACCTCTTGATTACACCTTGCAAAATGGTGATATCGTAGATATCATTACATCTAAAACAGGTCGTCCGAGCCTTGATTGGCTTAATATCGTAGGTTCTTCTGAAAGTAAGAGTAAAATACGCAACTGGTTCAAGCGTGAAAATAAAGCTGAAAATATTGAAAAAGGCTTAGAAGCTCTTGAAAAAGAAGCAAAACGATTAAATTATAACTGGAAAGAATTGATT
>DXZL01000109.1 GCA_019419725.1 Veillonella sp.
TTTGTCTCGATTTAACAAATTTTAAATGATATATATTTTCAATACATGCTATGCGATTTTCGTAAGAATAGTTCTTATTTAGAATTGCACGATAATAGATTCATCATTTAAAATTCAGTAAATATATAGTTTTTATTGGATTTTGTGAGGGTGTATTCCTGAAATTTTGATTTTTGTATTATCTTTAAATAATGAAAATTCATATCAATAAATAGAAAGTATTCGATATAGTGTGATGTATATTCTTGGAATTCTAGGTCCTTATTATGGTACTATTTAGATAGAATTGATTTAGGAACTACGTAGAAAGGTGGATGCTAATGACAAATCGAATGAAAGCTATCTTAGGAGCATCTGCTACCATTGCCGTATGGGCTACGGCGTTCCCTTTTGGCAAAGTGGCATTGCAATCTGTAGACGCCTTGACCCTATCTGTAGCAAGAGTTGTAGGTGGTGCTATACTCATGCTGATTATTGGTGTATTCAAAGGTTTACACATTCCTACATCTTGGCGTGAGTGGGGCGTATATATTTTATTAGGCGCTACAGGGAACTTCATTTACCAAGTTGTGTTTAATGAAGGTTTACGAACAATACCCGCAGCTACATCGAGTATTATTATGGCATTGACGCCAATGGTAACGGCACTGATGGCATTAATCGTTTATAAAGATAGAATACGACCTATTGGCTGGCTTTTCACCGTAACAGCCTTTGTAGGCGTAGCAGTTATTATTCTTTGGAACTCAACTCTAACGATTCCTATGGGTGCCATATGGACGTTGATAGGGATGGTACTGTTTGCAATCTATAACATTCTGAATCGCGGACTTAGCTTGAAAGGGTATAACTCTATTACCATCGCCATGTGGTCAATGTTTACCGGTGCTATCATGGCATTACCATTTGCAGATCATGCTATTGATATGATTGTAGCCGCACCTATTAGTGCAAAGCTTGCTATGCTGTACTTAGCATTCTTCTCCAGTGCACTAGGATTCGTATTCTGGAGCTATGCCTTTGAACATGCCGAAAAGGTGTCTGATGTAACTAATTTTATGTATATCTCGCCGATTGTGGCAGCCATAGTAGCAGCCTTTTTATTAGGCGAAATACCAAATATGGGCCTCTATATTGGGGCACCTGTTATTTTAGGATCCTTATATCTATTTAATCGATATAGATAAGTTAATTTTGTTAGAGTCTGAATCATCTAGATTTGATGTAAAAGATATAAAAATAGGGATATAAACCCTTATAATATAAGCGTTATATAAAAGAGAACCTTAACCTATTGATGGGTAAGGTTCTTTTTTGTTTGACAGTCCTTATAAATTGTAGTAATCTAAGTACATAATTAAAACATACCTTAAAGATATGTTTTAAATGAAAATTAATTCCTACTATAATGTAGGGAAAGAGGTGGTACAGTGATTGCTATACGAAATGTAACGAAAGAGTTTGACGTTAATAAGCAAAAGGTTACTGCATTATCTGATGTAAACTTTACCATAGAAAAAGGTGATATATTTGGCATAATTGGCTTCAGTGGAGCGGGTAAATCTACACTGCTGCGTATGATTAATGCCTTAGAGGTACCTACCTCTGGTCATGTTGAAATAGATGGTGTGAATATTAATGGCTTAAGTTTTAACGAGCTTAGAAAGGTGCGTAAGCACATCGGCATGGTATTTCAACAGTTCAATTTGTTGAATGCTAAGTCTGTATATGATAATGTGGCGATTCCATTAATTCTAAATAAAGTTCCTAAATCAGAGATTGATAAGAAGGTTAAAACCTTGTTAGACTTTGTTGATTTAGGGGACAAAGCAAATGCCTATCCTGGAGAATTATCTGGTGGTCAAAAGCAGCGCGTTGGTATTGCCCGTGCGTTAGCTACAGATCCATCGATTCTTTTATGCGATGAAGCAACAAGTGCTCTTGATCCAGATACGACAGAGTCTATTCTTCAATTATTGGAGCGCGTTAATCGTGAACTTGGGGTAACGGTGGTTATCGTCACTCATGAGATTGATGTAATTCAAAAAATTTGTAATCGCGTTGTGGTTATGGAGCATGGAAAGCTCATAGAGAGTGGCTCCGTACTTGAGGTGTTTAGTAAACCTAAACATGAAACAACAAAGCGATTTGTACGTACTGTAATTCCTGATGAAATTCCATCAACAGTGAAACATACCTTGGCGTGTGATAAAAGGCCATATACAATTCTTAAGATGCATTTCTTAGGAAATAATACGACCGATAATGTTTTATATCATATTAATAAAACCTTTGATTTAGAAACGAGTGTGTTGTTTGCTACTGTAACAGAGCTAGAACATACAGTACTTGGTATTTTTATTGTTCAGTTTATTGGTGATGATCTTGAGGTGGGCAAGGTAAAAGAGTATCTTGTAACACAAGGTATTGAATGGCAGGAGGTGACACTATAATGGACTTCTTTATGCAAGAACTTGGTGTGCCAGGTTCGCAGTTATTACTAGCTGCAGAACAAACATTATACATGGTGTTCCTATCTCTATTCATTGGCACCGTACTAGGGCTGATTATCGCAGTTACACTAGTGGTAACAAATCCTAATGGTATTGTTAAAAACAGCATTGTTTACACCATTACAAACACAATTGTTAATATTGTGCGTTCCGTCCCATTTATCATCTTAATGGTGTTTATCTTACCGTTGACTAAGATGATTGTTGGTACTCGGGTTGGTACAACGGCGGCTATCGTACCGCTAGTTATATTCATTGCGCCTTATCTGGCTCGACTCTTTGAAAACTCTATTTTAGAGGTTAATAAAGGCATTATCGAGGCTGCACAATCGATGGGGGCCTCTCATTTTGAAGTGATTTGGCATTTCCTTTTACCAGAAGCAAAAGGTTCACTTATCTTATCTATTACGACTGGTACCATCGGTCTTATCGGTGCTACTGCTATGGCTGGTGCTATTGGCGCAGGTGGTGTAGGTGACTTGGCTCTTACCTATGGTTATGAACGGTTAAACTTCCCATTGATGTTATTTACCGTTGTTATTTTAATTATTTTTGTTCAAATTATTCAAACAATAGGTAACTACTTTGCACGTCGTGCGCGTCGTTCCTAATTTGATGAAATAGATTTTAGTTATATTGATTGTAAAAGTATAGGAGAATGTACTATGAAATTTAAAAAACTTCTTGCCCTTGGCGCGGCATTAGTATTTAGCGTAGCTTTTATCGCAGGCTGCGGTTCCAATAATAGCGATAATGGTGCTAAAAAGGAATTATCCTATAGTAAGTCTCAAGGCCCTTACTCTGAATTATTTGAAAAAGGTGTTAAACCAATTTTGGAAAAACAAGGCTATACCTTTAAAGGTGTAGATATGTCTGACTTGGTACAAGCGGACCAAGTGTTGAGCGATGGTGAAGTAGATTTCAACGTTGAACAACATACAGCATACATGAAAAACTTTAACGAAAAACAAAATGGTCATCTTGTAGCGTTGACTCCAATTCCAACTGTACCAGCGGGTATCTTTAGCGGTTCCAAAACATCTTTAGACCAAGTGGCAGATGGTGATACTATTGCAGTACCAAATGATGCATCTAACATGGCTCGTGCCTATGCGTTGTTGCAAAAAATCGGTTGGATTAAACTTGATCCTAACAAAGATTTAGCGACAGTAACACAAGCAGATATTATTGAAAATCCTAAACATCTTAAATTTACAGAAATGAAATCCCTTACAATTCCTTCTGTACGTACTGATTTTGACTATATTGTTATTACTGGTGCTATCATCTATAATGCAAAAATTGATCCTAAAACTGCATTAGCAAATGAAGATGTATTACCACAATGGTTGTTACAAGTAGTAGTTAACGAGAAAAATAAAGATGCACAATGGGCAAAAGACATTGTAGCAGCTTACCACTCTCAAGAATTCAAAGACTACATGGAAAAAAATAATAACGGCCTATGGTTCGTACCAAAAGGTGAATAGAATATAGGAAACGTGCTGTATATGAGCACAAATTAAAGAACCACTGATAAGTTATAGCTTATCAGTGGTTCTTTTGTTATTTGCGTAGCAATCTGACGACAAATTCACGCCTAATTTTAAATAGCGAGTAATCTCTTTGTTCTATACGGTCATACCTGCTGCATAGTTTTCATAGAGTTCTTTATAGTGACCACCGCGTTCGATAAGTCCGTGATGTGTCCCTTGTTCAACGATGGTACCGTTTTCTACTACGAGTAGGAAGTCTGCATTTTTGATTGTGGACAAGCGATGGGCGATGACGATACTTGTACGTCCCTTGAGGAGGGTATTCATGGCTTTTTGAACCTCTACCTCGGTACGAGTATCAACGTTAGCCGTGGCTTCATCTAGGATGAGGATAGTTGGATCCGCCAAGAAGGCACGAGCGATGGTGATTAACTGGCGTTGGCCTTGAGATAGGTCATCGCCACCACGTTTGAGAACGGTATCATAGCCATCTGGCAAGGTTCGGATAAAGTGATCCGCCATGGCAAGTTTGGCAACATATTCAATCTCTTCACGACTAGCATTTGGTTTGCCGTAGCCAATATTATCGGCGATAGTACCTGTGAAAATCCAAGCATCTTGTAATACCATACCTACCGTATGATGCAAGCTTTCACGAGACACATCGCGAATATCGATACCATCGATGGTGATGCGGCCATTTATAATGTCATAGAAGCGCATGATAAGGTTTACCAAGGTAGATTTACCAGCACCTGTAGGACCTACGATAGCCACCATGGAGCCACCAGGAATGTGGATGTTGATATCCTTCATAAATACATTGGACGGCGTATAGCCAAAATCAACATGCTCAAAATCGATTGTGCCTGGATGTGGTGTTGTATCACCTAATGTTTTATTTCCCTTATCGATTTCAGATGGTGTATCAATGACTTCGTAAATACGTCCCAAGGCCGCAGAAGTTTCTTGGAATTTTGTGAGTATATAGGAACTGCGAGATAGAGGGTCCGAAACTTGACCTACATAGAGGAAGAAGGCTTGGATATCACCGATGGAAATAGAACCTCGTAACACCATGAGACCCCCTTGAATTGCAACGAGGCAATAGGTGATTTGATTTAAAAACTTAACGAGTGGTTCTACGAGCTGACTGGTGAAAGCCGCGCTTCTCATACTTTTAAATAGATTATCGTTCAGAATATTTACTTGGTTAGTCGTAGTTTCTTCAAGGCCAAAGGTTTGGATAATCGGTTTTCCTACTACAATTTCCTCTATGC
>DXZL01000011.1 GCA_019419725.1 Veillonella sp.
TGGTCTTTTAATTTTTGAATTAAATCCACGATTTTTGCCTCCTTAACATTGGCTTTATGCCATATCAATACTATTATTATAGCAAATTCAACCTATAGGTAAAAGTAAAATTTATTTTCTAAGCCTATTATTCTAATTTTTATACTATAATTTTGATAATGGTGAAAGTTGGAATCTATTCCAACTTTTCGCTTTTTTCATCATTAATTTGGATTTCGTTCTAACTTTCACATATTTTTATAGTAAATTTGGATTTCATTCCAACTTTTACCAAATTAATATAACAAAGCTAATCATTCAATATGTTGAACCATCTTCACATAAAACGATACAATAATAATAGAATATAATTAATAAGATTTACCTCACTTATTTACATAATATCGGAGGACTCATGGCCAATACAGAAACGACAATCAACGCAGTTATCAATCCCCAAATCAATGATGCCCCCATCGATATAAAGAGAACAATTAAGGCTTTAGAGCGCAATAATTTCGTAGTTCATTATTTTGAAACAGGTGCAGAAGCTGTTGATTATTTACAGTCTCGCATTCAGAACAAACGAGTGGCTATCGGTGATTCCCGCACCTTATTAGAGCTCAATGTACATGATGCTTTATCCGAGGTCAACGATGATATAACAGATATCCAACGTCCTCTTCCTGGTGAAAGCTTCCGTGATACTGCGTTACGCACAATGGGGCGCGATGTATTTCTCACCTCTGTAAATGCATTATCCCAAACAGGGGAGATGGTCAATATCGACGGCACAGGCAATCGTGTGGCAGCTTCTCTATTTGGTTCCCAAGAGGTGTTCTTTGTGCTTGGCACTAACAAAATTACCCCTGACTTAGCATCTGCTATTTATCGAGCACGAAATGTAGCAGCACCGCTAAACAGCAAGAAGAATAAGAAAAGCTCCCTCAACCCTTGTGCCAAATTAGAAGAAAAATGTTATGACTGTGGCTCTCCGGATCGCATTTGCAACGCCTTAACAATCTACTATAAAAAGATGCGCAACATGCAAACCATGGAGATTATTATCATCAATGAATCCTTAGGTTTCTAATGGTTTGTGGCCCATTTAGAAAATCTTGTACGCTCATCTGCCCTAATCCAGATACAACTCTATAAATAGTGGACCATCGCGGATCGATAGCACCACTTTCAAGATCACTAATATAAGATTGGGCTAGACCAGACTTATCTGCCAACTGATACTGCGTCATGCCCAATTGTCTACGCCAAAGTAAAATTAATACGCCTAGTTTGTGAACCTCTTGTCGAACCTGTATATCACGACAACATAGAATAGAATTCATAGCAACCTCTATCTACTTTCACACTCAACACATGGTTATGCCTTTACTATACCCATATCGTAGGTTGACTGCCTAGTAGCAGTTGAAAAGTAATAACACAAAAGCCTTACTAAAAACTAATGTATCAATTAGTTCTAGTAAGGCTTTTTTCTACGCATATTACGTTCTGTATGTTTTCAACAATTCGTGTAATTATTGTATATATAGAGATAATTAGTACTAAACATGTACTATATTACACCAACCAGCATAGATAATATCTAGATTTGTATAGTTTCTATACATTATCCATTCATTATGAATACACTTGAATAGTAATATTGCCATATCATTATTAGATATAGGATTATTGGTTAGCACTTTCTTGAGCTTTTTTGATTTCCATGTATTTAACCATACCATCCACAGCTTTTTTAGCTTCGCGCATCGCCAATACTACAGTAGCAGGTTTATGTACAACGTCACCACCAGCGAAGACGCCGTCACGGTTAGTCATACCATATGGATCTTCAGATGTAATGATGTACCCTTTTTCGTCTACTTTTAGGTTATTACCTTCGCCGATAAGACGAGCATTTGGTTTATGACCAGCAGCGATGATGATTTTATCTACAGGCATAACTTGGAAGTTACCAGTACCGTGGATGCCTGCGCCATCTTCGTTAAGAGCCATCACTTCATATTTGAAGCCTTCTACCTTGTCTTTACCTTCTACACCTACTGGAGAAGCGAACCATTGGAATTGAACGCCTTCAGCACGAGCTTCTTCGTATTCAGACAACAATGCTGGCATTTGCTCTTGGCTACGACGGTATGCTACAGTAACGCTTTCACAGCCTAAACGTACGCATGTACGAGCCGCATCCATTGCTACGTTACCACCGCCGATGATGATAACACGGTCGCCTTTTTTAACAGGGATTTGCTCTGCATCAAGCTCGCCATTTTCTACTAACTGTACATTCGTCAACAAGTACATTGCTTGGAATACACCATGTACTTCATCATTTTCCATGCGTACTTCTTGAGGAATATGTGTACCAGTACCGATAAAGATAGAGTCAAAACCTTCTGCGAAGAGTTCATCCAAGGTTTTATCTTGACCGATAAATGTATTACATACGAATTTAACGCCTAAACCTTCAAGACGAGCGATTTCACGACGTACAACGGATTTAGACAAACGGAATTCTGGAATACCGAATAAAAGTACGCCACCTGGTTCAGATTGACCTTCGAATACAGTTACTTCGTAACCAAGTTTAGCGATATCACCTGCTACGGACAAGCCTGCAGGGCCAGAACCTACAACGGCAACCTTACCAAGATCTTGTTTGATTTTCTTAGGTTTGCGAAGTTCATTGATGCTTTCAAAATCAGCAGCAAAGCGTTCCAATTTACCGATGTTAATAGGCGGTTTTTTCGCCTTGTTCATGATACAGTTACCTTCACATTGGTTTTCGCGCGGACATACGCGACCACAAATGGATGGCAAGTTTGTACGTTCTGCCAAGATATCATTGGCTAAACCGAAGTTACCGTGTGCAATAGCTTGGATAAAACGAGGGATTTCGTTTTCAATAGGGCAACCCATACGGCACAATGGTTTTGGACAATTTAGACAACGTTTCGCCTCAGCGAGCGCTTCCTCCATTGTATAATCCGCATCAAAATGTAGTGGTTTTAATTCGTTACTCATGGCACATGCCTCCTAACAAGGATCCAGTACTATACTTATACAGCGTTGCATGTACCTGAACAATCCGATGAGCCCTCTCACATAGGGATGTCGCCACATGCTGCTAAGATTTATCTTTTGTAACCATTCGATAGACGTGTGGTCACTGGTCAGACACACACTATTCTATAGTATATTCTAAATTGTGAAAGTCCCAACAGTCAAGCAAATAAAGCACCTTTTGTATACCAATATAGCCCCTATTCATGCAAGGATTGCATAGAAAAAGAAGATACTGTAACAGCCATTCTTAAGGGTATATTTACATATATATCCATGCATGTATACTGATAATAGATAGAGTAATTAATTTCCACCACATTAACATACACGTATAGAGGTTTACTATGAGCACAATAGACTTTACTGAAAAATACTATATTGATCGACGCGGTTCTCATTCACGCAAATGGGACGGCGAGCATTTAAAATTTAGTCGTACTGACCTATTACCACTATGGGTGGCCGATATGGACTTTATGCCGCCTCAGTGCATACAAGAGGCTATTTGTACCTATGTAAAAGCCCAACCTTTAGGCTACACCATGACAAATCCCAAGTATCTTGAAGCAGTCATAGATTGGTATAAGCGGCGCCACAACTGTATACTTTCTAAAGACTGGCTCACCAGCGCTCCAAATGTCATTACAGGCATTATGTGGTGTATTGGGGCTTTCACAAAACCAAATGATGCCATTGCAGTCCTAACACCTGTATATGGTGCGTTCGACACGAGCGCTAGCGATGCACAGCGCCAGATCATTGCTATTCCTATGAAACGCAGTGAAGATAATCGCTACACCGTAGATTACGAGGCCTTTGAAACAGCAATTACCAAGCACGATGTTAAACTGTTCATTCACTGCAATCCACACAACCCTGTAGGTCACGTATGGACTGAAACGGAAATGGATCGATTATTCAATATCTGTAAGCAGCATAATGTACTCATCATCAGCGACGAAATCCATCAGGATCTCATCACAGGTTCAACACCATTTACATCGGCTCTAACAGTAGCTAGCGGTGCCTATGCGGACAACATTATTGCTATGTCTTCCCTGTCAAAATCGTTTAATATGGCTAGCTTGCATCACGCAGAGGTTATCATTCCTAACGAACAACTACGAAGCCAATTCAACGCCTATAAAGCTCATGTGTATCATACAGACTCGGACGTTATTGCCGAAGCGGCCATCACCGCAGCCTACACACATCCAGAGGCGGAAGCATGGCTCACAGATGTACTCGCTGTCATTCGTGAAAACTATGAATATCTGTGCCGAGAACTTCGTACGGCATTGCCACACATCCGCATCAGCCCTATGGACGGTACCTATTTAGCATGGATTGATTTGGGTGCCTATGTTAAGGCTGAAGATATGCACGACCGATTCGAAAATAAATGTCGCATCGCACCCAGCTTTGGCGAATGGTTTGGAGGCGAAGATTACGCTACCTTTGTGCGGCTTAACTTGGCTACAAGCCTTGAAAATATCAGGACTGCTACCCATACTATTATCAAGTACGTACACCCTTAATGGGTACCTCTTATCAAGAAATACATTAATTCAGGAAATACATTAATCATATTAGAGAATTCATTTCGTACAAACAAAAGAGGCGGCTCTAGCATCATTCAATGTTAGAGCCGCCTCTTTGTATTATAGTTTCACCATATTACCTAAGTATTATATTGGTTCTTATTTAATTCTACCGAAATGTTCCTTTGCAAATTGCATGTCTTGTACGAGTTCTAATGTACCAATATAATTATTATTTTGGTCACGTACAGCCATGTAGTTTACATAGAATGGACGACCTTGTTTTTCAAGCCATACAGCTACATTATCGCGGTCACCTTTACGGAAGGAATCGATGATACCACGTACAATTGGTTCAACCTTTGGTGGATGGCAGGAATACACATCACGACCGATAGCTGTAGTAGGACGTTTAAATACCTTTTCACCATCGTTGAAATAACGGTTGATGTCTTCATGATCAACGAAAGTCACTTCCATTGGCATTGTGTTAAGCATAGCATCGAGTTGATCTACAGTTAGTGTACCACCAATTAAGCCGATAGCATTGTCATCACCACTTTGTTTTGTAGTTTGTGTCGCTAATGCTGCATCAGCCTCAGGCCAAGCAGTGCGTTTTACGCCAAAGATTTCTTCATACTGTGCTGTATCTTTGTAAATTTGGTACCATTCTTCTTTGCTGAAGTTTTCTGCACAGATTGGGAATAAGATATTTTGTTCTTTATAGATCATTTCTTGAGCACGTGTAAGAAGCTCGTCAAAACGTCTGTACCAATCATCTACGCTTTGGCTAGATTTTGCTAAGTCCCCTAGTTGGTCACGGATATCACCATCAACAGTCCACATAACCATGGATGGACCACCGATAGCATAGTCCACTTTCAATTTAGGATATAACAAATCGCCTTTTTTAGCATAGTGAACAGATACTTGGCGCACTGTATTTACATCATCAATGGTTGCTGTTTTATCCGCTACTTTAGGACGGATAGATTCAATCAATTCATCAAGCGCTTTGTTTTCTTCAGTTAATTGATTTAACGGATGACCTACAGTTTCTACCAAGGTTACTACGCTCTTGCTCTTTTCTTGAGCCTCTAGTACAGCCTCTACCTTAGCATGTTCAGATTCCATTTGTTCATGGATTGTGGAACCATGGAATAATGCAGAGTGAAGGTCGCATAATTGTTGTACCTCTTCTAAAGGTGTACCTTCGCGCATAAGACCTTGTTCAGCTTTCATGATTTCACTAGCCTCAACATGCTTGAATTGGCTTGCAAAATCTTCACGAACAGAACCTAGCTCTTCGCCTGTGCCCAAACGTTTCAAGAAACCTTTTAACTGTTCTACCCGTTCGCTATCTGTAACAGTATCCTCTGCATTAGCTTCTACATTTTTAGTAGCATTAGCTTCTGCATTGTCATTAGCATTAGATGCCTCTATGTGAGTAGCAGCTGCCTCTGTAGGTGCACCCTTAGCAGATGCATCATCACCATGTAGGTTTGGCATTTCACCTTCCAAGGTAAAGCCGGCTTTCATAAATGCGCTCACGATATCCATCATGGATACGCCTTTCATTTTAGCCCCTTTAGGAATGGTCATGATTTTACCAACAGAGTTCAACATCACTTTATTATTGATTTCACTGAACCCTAAGCTTTTCATAATCTCTGTTACTTCAGGATATTCTTTTACCAAATCATATACGGATTTGGATAAATCTAATTTCTTTTCCATTTTGATCCCCTCGTGTCAAAAATATTGTTTATTACATATGTGAGTAACCCTCTATACGTCTTCGTATACAAGGCAATTTACATTCTGAAAGGTTTATCTAAAATAACCTATGTCTCTATGATAAACGATATCGATTGGAAAATCTGTATCCATGGCTATACTTTTGAAAGATATTTCAAAAATATCGATTTTTTATATATAAAAATAACGGATAGCTAGTTTTCAAAGTCACCTAAGCATTCAAAGCGCTTTGAACCAACTATCCGTTATCTATTAAAATATATATCTAGTTTTTAGAAAGATGAAAGTTCTGAGAGATTTATTAGTTTTGTTTCAATGCTTTTTTGTAGTTTTCAGAAACTTTGTCCCAATTAATAACGCGGAAGAATTCCTTAATGTAATCTGGGCGACGGTTTTGGTAGTGCAAGTAGTATGCATGTTCCCAAACATCTAAGCAAAGGATGGCTATTTTACCTTCTAGTAGAGGGTTATCTTGGTTTGCAGTAGATGTCACTTCTAGTTTGCCATCTTTGTTTACCACAAGCCATGCCCAACCAGAGCCAAAGCGTGTTGCTGCTGCAGCGGAGAAGCTTTCAACAAAAGCATCATAGCCACCAAGTTCAGCGTCGATAGCCTCTTTCAAAGGGCCTTCCAATTTAGATGTATCTGGTTTTGTCATGATGTCCCAGAACATGGTGTGGTTCTTGTGACCGCCACCGTTGTTGATAACTGCTTGGCGGATATCCTCCGGCACGTTAGCGATATCGCCGAGAATACAGTCTACACAGCCATACGCAAGATCAGGGTATTTTGCGATAGCAGCGTTTAAATTATTAACATACGCTTGATGGTGCTTGTCATGGTGCAATTTCATTGTTTCTGCGTCGATAACAGGCTCAAGGTAATCATAAGCATATAGTAATGGTGCGAGTTCGAAAGGTTTCATAATAGTCCTCCTTAAATTTAGGGCACGAACGATAGTAAATACTATATCGTTCTTGTGAAAGCGTTTCGATGCACCTGCATCTATATTTTATTTAATTGATATGAATTATCATTCTTCGTTTATTGTATATTTTATATAGAAAATCGTCAATATATTTTCCTATAGAAAAAGGCTATAGGATTTCCTATAGCCTTTGGGTTCAATAACAAGGTAATTATTCAACGATACATTGACACATTTTCATTGTTGTTAACGCCGCTTGATGGGATTCCTCTGTTACACCTGCACAACAGCTAGAGTCTACATAAACAGGAATTTCTGGTAAGCCCGCTTTCAGTATAATCGCATTAGAAACGACGCATATATCAGTGCATAAACCAACGAGTGTAATAGACTCAATCGGGTTCACCGAGTTCATCCCTTCCAAACGAGATAAGAGTTCAAGGGATCCAAAATTAGGTTTATCTATAAAGGATACAGGACTCATGATAGGGCGACCTTCTGCAGCCTCAATTAAGCCAGGAACAATATGCCAACCTTCTGTATTCTTAACGCAATGCGTAACAGGCAAGAACTTACCCTCTTGGCTTTCAAGATAATCAGTATCATGCGTATCGCGTGTAAATATGATAGGCCCGTCAAAGTTCTCAATTTTGTTGCGCACATTATCTACGATTAACTGCGCTTGCGCTGAACCAAGGGCACCATCTACGAAATCTTTTTGCATATCGATAACAACTAGAACCTTTTGCATAGTTCCTCCTGTATATAGTCTACATAGAATACATTAATTATTCATTTCACTACTAGTTATACTCTTAATTCTTAATAACATCAACGACAAAAATTTATGCTTTTTCCTCAGCTAAGGCATGACGCACGCGGTGTGGCTCATTATGAGCTAGTTTTCCTGCTGCCGCAGCTGCCACGGCCCCCACTAAATCATCGAGGAATGTATTACAATGACCACCAGCCTTGCTATCTAACTTTTTAATGACGCCAGGCTTAACCTTATCTAGATAGCCATAGTTCGTAAAGCCTATGGAACCGTATAAATTAACGATGGAAAAGGCTAAGATTTCGTCGATACCATAGAGGCTTTCATCATTAGCCACAATACCTTGCAAGGGCTGAGATAATTTATTTTGTTCCGTCAACTTGTCTAGCTCAATGCCCGTAATAATTGCATTATGTACCTCTCGTTTTGAAAGGACCGACGCCACATGTTCACGGCATTCTTCAATTGTTAGATTAGGCATATATGGTTTTTGAACATATAAAACGAGCTCTGCAATATCCTCTAACGTAACGCCACGCTCCGCCAGAAGATCGTAAGTATATTTCTCTAAATCCTTTGTAGATTCCATAACCGCTCCTTTATTTTTTATGAGGGTGATCACCTGATACGATTACAATACTAACTGGAATTGTCACAACTAATGCTTCATCAGTATCCACATGCTTTGTATGCCAAGCGGCCTCTTTTGCAGCCTCTTCAAAGATAGGATATGCATTGCGGTCTAATTTCCAATTATTAGGCCCCGCTTCAACGGCTACAATATTCCCTTTATCATCTGTTTTAATTTCTAGAGGAACAATCAATGTGCCATCGGCACTCGTCTTGAAAGCCTCACTAGGAATTACCACATTATAAGAAATTTGTTGCTGTAATTCATATGTACGCTTATCTGTGGGCTTTAAATCTGCCGCTAAAGAGCTAATATTCCCCATCATAGACGCCAATACAGCTAATAATACAACCCTTTTAAACATAGTTTTTCTCCCCCAAGTACTTTCCACTACACGCAGTATACGTTGATTATACCACGAAAAAATCCCTACCGAACGTATCAATAGGGATTTCTTAAATTAGATTTTCTTAACCATTTCAGATTTCAATGCCATCGCACCGAAACCATCGATTTTACAATCGATATCATGGCCATCGCTTGCATCAGTGATGAGGCGAATATTTTTAACACGCGTACCTTGTTTCAATACGCCAGCGCCTTTTACTTTGAGGTCTTTTACAACAACAACTGTATCGCCATCAGCTAGCTCGTTGCCGTTAGCATCGCGAATGATACCTGCTTCAGCTGCAGCTTGTGCATCAGCCGCTGTCCATTCATGTCCGCACATAGGACAGATACACATATGACCATCTTCATATGTGTACTCGTCGCCACACTTAGGGCAGTTAGGTAAATTTGCCATTTAGATCTCCTTTTCTCACTACATAATGAAAGTATTATACCATATAATACCTATGACTATCCTTATATTTGTGTAAAAGTTGTACGAAATTAATTCGTATTTTTCAATATTCAAAATCCGCTATATACTAATAACGAAAGAGCCATTAACGTGAGTTAGGTTCATCTCCGTCTTTTCGAGGGAGGTGACATTATGACTGTATACGAAGCATTATCATTAATGATTTTATTCGCTACCCTCGTAGTGTTAATTCTTAAAAAGTAACTAGTAAATAGTTACAAAATAAGATAAACCTAACGTTTAAGACTAAGTACTGCAATACTTAGACACGTTAGGTTTATCAAATTCCTTATTCTTTGATGAGCCTAACGCCTAGAACACGTTAACTGGCTCTTTTGTACTTATAGTATAGTCTGAATTCTAGAGACTGTCAATTTACTACCTAAGGCGTTTACGCAAGATAGCATAGAGAATCATGCTAATAATAATGCTCATAACGGCTTGAATGGTATTAGTTACAATACCAGCAATGGCTACGCCTGAATCGAATACAAAGTATTCGGCGACGAAGTAGCCTGCTACGATAATAATACCACCTACGACAGTTGCTACCAAAGCAGAAGTAGTTGTCTTATGATTATAGACAGTACCGACAAGATAGCCTTCAATGCCTTTCACCACGAAGGTGATAGGTACAAAGACTGCGTAGCCGAGGAATAGATCAGCTAACGCTGGCCCGATAGCACCAATATAGGCGCCGTACTTTCGACCTAATAATAGAGCTGACGTCATAATAACGACATCTCCAACATTGAAATAGCCGCGAATGCCAGGTACTGGAATTTTCGTGTACATGGTAAACAGTGTTGCGAGGGCAATCAATACGGCTGTGAGTACTAACGCGGATGTAGTACTGCGGGTTTGAACGTGTTGCATAGCGTCCTCCTTATAAAGAAATAGACATGTGATTATAACCATCACATGCCTATACTATAAACCTTTATGGTAACACCTGCAAATAAAAGGAGTTAACTATAGAAAATACTATTAACCGAACTCTTCAAAACGCTCTTCTACATTGTAGAGAACCTCGCAATCACAGCCGCCACCTTCGTTGATAATCCAGTCTAGTACGCTTTCAACATCTACCTTTTGTTTTTCTAAAAACTCTCTTGTGAAAGTCAGACTATGATCGCAACCGTCATTTGTTTCTAATTTCTCATCTACATAGTCAAAGAGATGCCAAAACAACTCTTCGTCCATAGGTAAGCTATCTTTAAAATTCTGTTTTTCTTTAGCTTTATAGTCTTTCAATAATTCCTTTTTACGCGCTTTATCCATTATGATTACTTCCTTTTATGTCTTATAAGTTATAGCTCATGACTTATATCTCAAGCCTTATTTCTCATATAATTCTGGTCGTTCTAAAACTGTGCCATATTTTAATTTTGGTAGTTTAACAAATTGAGGATACAACTGCTTAACCTCTTTACAAGATTTTAACGTAAGATGTTCTAGATTATTAAGTTCTAAAATGGGAGAGTAGTCTTTATCTATCACCTTTGCCGTTAAAAAGCTAAAAAAGCGCAACTGTTTCATATGGCGTAGAAATTCTAAGGATTGAACCTTAAGAATTTTAGGAGCAGCGAAGTCACCTTCTAAGGCAAGACTTTCAAGATGTTTTAGATTAGCTAATAGCGTATAATCATCAATTTGTTGAAAGTTTTCAATCGACAGCGCTACTAAATTTACTAATCTTGAAATAGGCTCTAAGCTCGATACACTTCTTCCGGACCCAATGTGTAGATATTCTAGTTCTTGTAAGTTCTCTAATTTTGAAATATCTGGATAAACGCCCCATTTTATATGTAACCTTTTAAGTCTACGCTGGGCACACACCGCATCAAATAACTCCTGTGGCATTCTTGTACAAAACATGAGCTCTGTAAAGATATCTGGATGTTCAACTAAAAAACTACACCACTCCTGTAAAATGCGTTTCTTATCTTTAGCAGAATACCCTTCATCTAACTGTGTGCAATTAATAATTAATTTATCTTCGCCATCATATTCAGAGACTTCTACTACAGACTTTGGATGCTCCTCATCCCTATAGAAATAATTAAAGCCATCTCTGATCTGCTTTTCATTTAATACAGCCATTTTGTATTCCTTATCTACGCCATACACATACGCGTCTTAACAAATCGTAACTATTGCATGGCCCTTTGTGTCTAGCACTTTTTTATAGAACACCTTCATCTGCTCGAAATCGTGGAGAATTTCATCTTTGATTTCCTCCTCTTCCTCATCATAGTCCCAAATATTGGGGTATAGATTGGCTTCTTTGCAGGCTTTCATATCGAAAGATTCCAGTGCTTGTTCCATATCAAATTGCTCTAAAGCCACTAGGATATCAGCTATTTTGGAATGTTCCGTATAAGCCATATACTCTGATAAGTCCTCAATCGGCGTTACACCAAGCACAGCTTGACTAAGTGGATTATCGTCTATTCTATGATCAGTACTCACACCAGTAAGCACGAAGTGAAGGACATCCCACATCTTATCGATATCGAGCAATAACTCGTCCTCATCACTCCACTCTTCAACAGTTTCAAAAAGATCTTCCTCTGATGAACCTAAACCTTTGAGTTCTTTTAAGCTTTCATCACTTATACAATTATAATTTGCAATGAGTCCCATAATCTTTAACCTCCGTAAGCAAACCTAACAACACAGCCTCACGTTCTTTATTTTTGTCTAACAATGGCTTACATAATAGAAGCACTTGTAAAGAATAGTAGTAAAAACTAAAGAATAGGTCATCTGGAAATACCTCTTCTTCCTCATATCTGAGAATATCTTCGTCTTCATCATACTCTTCAGACCAAAGATATTTTTCGTTGATCATATCCTCAAAGTTCGGTAATTGATCTGCATGTTCTAGCATAAGACCATCTCTAATGCACTCAGCAATGACAATAAATAACTCAGCTAATTCTTCTACTAAATATCTTGCTACCTCATTATGACCTTGTTCTTCAACAGCTTTTTTAAAAATACGTAATAGAAAAACTAACGCAAAGGGCGTAGCATGCCACAAAGTCGATTGATGCTCAATATTTTGGGCCAGCTCTTCACCTGCCGCATCAATGGCATCAACGTTCTTCATATCCCACAACACCTCAAGATGAGCAGGAAAATCTGTAGCACGGCCGTAAGTTGTGGTTAACCTATGCCAGGGTATATCACTGACCTTCACAGTTTCTATGTATTTTTTAGTTGCTCCATCCATTCTGTTTACACCTTTGTAGTTAGACTTTTATATACATATCTGTATATGTACGTCCGTATAGTAACACGTTTACCCTATGATTATTTCTGAACTATATCTTTCACCAATTCATACGTATCTATTAGCCGAAGTTTGCCTATTCTTGGCTCATCTGTAATCTCCTCATAGATATCGTCCAATGTGCTTGCCGGCGCTAGTTTCCAGAGCTTACACGGATATAGCTCAACGGTTCCGATGATTTCCAAATCATCTAATAATAAACCTAAATCCTTATGCGTAAACCAGCAGTCGGTATCGATACCGAAATTAGTATTGTCTTTCCGACAGGCGATTTTACTATTTAAAAACTGCTCCATTGTAGGTTTTTCTTTTTGTAAAAGTCGCGTACAGGCCAAATGGTACTCGATTTTCCACGGTGATTGATCCACGTCAGATACAAAAACAGCTCCATACTCGTTTTCAAACTTAACTGCTAATACGTCGCCCACCTTAAAATGAGGTTCTCGCTTTGTTTTAGATTTACGAACCTTTAGAGGCTTTGGATTTTCACTTTGTAGTTGTACGGCTAACTTATCCAATACCTTTTGACGCTGTTTGAGTGCCTTACTATCAATTTCTAGCCAAAACTCATGAGCGCCCTTTCCGATTATGTCTAATGCTTTCTCTTTGATATCCTGCGGCAGATGACCTATCTTCCACAGCGAATAAGCTACGGCAGTCCAATAAATTTCTGTATAGAATTCATCAGTACAAAAATTCTGCTCTTCAGCCAAAATCTCTGAAACAATTGTATCAATACTAGTGCCATCTCTATAGCGCTCAACAATTAAATTATAAATATCATGGCCATCATCACTATCTATGATTTTTACTCCATCAATAGCCATATAATTCTCCTTTTAAGCAATACGTCTAGAAAAACAGATTTTGTGATTCTGTAACGGTTCCATCATCTTCATGGAAATAACAAATATATAAAGGAGCTCGATGTGCAGCGTCATAGAATTTTTGTAATTCAGCAGCCACATTTACTTCTAAAGGCATACCTAACGCCTGCACAACGGTTTCCCATACATCCATTTCTGTATAAGACGCGATTTCATCATGACGCTCATCGGCATAGGCTTCAAGAGTAGATATGTCCGTATATTGGCTGGCGTCACAATAATCATGCCAGCAAATGCTGTACACCAATAAATGGATTAAATCATCTACACTTTCAGCTATGCGACCACATTCCCCTTCGCTACTCATATACCCGATAGAGCCATCCTCTAATTGATGATATTCGCCACCGGCACCATCACGAGCAAAGGCTTTGCCGGGTAAAGAGAATGTGCATCGCCCTTCAGCAGTATCACGTTCTTCCAACCCGTCTAATAGGCAGAAATCAAACAGCATATCAAACTCTTCAGCTAGTTTAGCGTCATTTCGTAATGTTTCTAAATAGTCCATATTGATAACCTCTTATTCTATCGGCTCATTACCAGTTATTTCATCGGACCATGAGCGGCAATAAAATCATCCTTACTCTGTTGTAGTTCTTTTTTAGCGACCATGTACTGTTTCAAGTCAATTTGTCCGTTCTCTTTTTGTTCAGTTAAGTTCTTTTCTTTATTGATAATCCTAATCCAGTCTAATTGTGTACTAAACTCAGTATTAACGCCTTCACTATTTTCTCGTAACGCAAGCAACGCAAAGACTTCGTCCATGTCGAGATTAAACATGTCGCTTTCAAAATCGATAGGTTCAAAATAATAGCGAACCGTATCCGCCCCAAATTCATCGTCTAATTTGGCCCATTCTGGCCCTGAAAGCACGGTAAAGCCGAGCGTATCGTTTCCAAGGCTTTCAATAAACCAACGCACCTCATAATCAGGCTTAACGAAGTCATTGAAATATTTTATGGTCACATCCCTATCTTGCTCATCACCGTAAGGAATTTGCAGCTCTTTATCACCTTTTCGTAACACAATATCGTCACCATAAGGCTTGCCATTACCGACTATTTCAATATCGATAGGCTCAGCCATCATATCATTAAAATAGCGCACTACATCTTCGTCATACTCACGCCAATCAATCCAGATGATAGCTTCGGAATCGTATAAATCATTTAGATCAATATCATTGGAAAAAAAGCTTCTTAATTCTTTATACAGATTTTCCATCATCTCTCTCCTATGTATCACTTATTTTTTTAGGTAGTCTACAACACCCGTGTCACCACTTTAATACAACTCTATAAGGTTTCATAAATCACATCTTGTTGAGCCGTAAAGTTTTCATCAAAAGGAACCAAAACATATAGATGTCCTGCTGGGGATTCTCCCACATCATAGCCTAGTGCAAATGCATCGTAACAACCTGATTTATCCAGCATTATATCCGTTAGCGTTAGTACAATAGACTCTTCTTGCTGTATTCCCTTTTGTATGAGCCCCTTCGCCAGTTGATCTAATTCAGCTAATTGAACATATAATTGCTCCCATATTGATAGTGAAAGCACCTCAGCCTCAGTATAATCGGTGCAACTAATATTGAGGTTTTGAAAGGCTTGTCCTACATTCTCTAAACGATTAGTGCCCAATCGGCGAGATACAAAGTAAACCCCATACGGTTCTACAGTCCAGCTTTCAACATTCCATAATGTCATTAATTCAGATTTTATCATTATGAGACTCCACTAGTTCGTCACCCTCCGCTAGTTCATCATCCTGCAATATCCGCCTGAACAGGGTTCCCATCCGCATCAATATTAGCTATGATGCAGTGTCCCCAGAAAATATCATCATCGTCATAATAAACCTCTATGGAGCCATCATTGCGAAACGCCAATTCGCCCATTGTAATACGCTTGGCAAATATTTCTGCCGTAATCGGATCTTGGTCATCGTTATCGAGCCAATCATTGGCTAAATCTAGCAAGGTTTCACTAATATATGTACTAATTCGTTGTTCAAATTCTTTGAAATTATCGATTTTATTAAAAGCCGATAACGCTACGGTGCAGCTTTCATCAGAACCCTCGTCTACATCAAGGGTGAATGCATAATCATCAATTCTCGCTGTGTAATATTGATACTCTCGATTTAACAGGAAGTCACCCCTGTCAGTATGAAGGTATTTAGGGGTTTTCAAATAAGCCGACAACGCCTCTAACTCACTATGTTTAGCGTGCTCCTCTAACACCTCGAGCACATAATAGCGATTATTCCAAGAGGGACGCATATAGCCTAAATCCTCTAAGGGCTTAGCTTTCTTAACTAATAATTTATAGACACCGTGCGGCTCAAAAGAATAACCCCATCTATCATCAAGGCCCTCAATAATCCACGTCAAAATACCTTCGCTACGGTCAAGCACGCCAGTTCGAGTATCTAGGATAGCATCGGTGGACACTAACGGTCTATGGTACTTCTCTAAATAAGGACTCGCCCCATTCGCATCACTGCGCGGCAATGCATAAATCTCAAATACTTCCGGCTCAAACTCTGCTTCATATTCTGGTAGACGTACAATACTCATATGACTCTCTCCTACATTATAATCACGGTACTCATCATAATTTCTGTTATATCATGAGCGTTCAGCTACATCGATTCTATGTAATAATTCTTTCGCTAGTTCTTGGGCTGTTTTGAATTCCTCATTTGAAAGCACCATAAGTACAAAACTATCTGTGCCGATGTCCATGCCTACTAACTTATGGTTTTTCCACGTGGAATTAAAATGCGCGCACCAGTCCCCAATACATTGACTGTCATCGAATGCAGCTGTATCAATAGATACATCGTCAGTTAAATTTTCATCAGTAGATAAATTTTTATTATGGATTAGCTTCTGCACATGATAAAGAAAATCCTCTAATTCGATTTTCAAAGATAACTCTACAGCACGACCAGTAGATAGTAACTTCTCATAGAGATTCCACCAGCTATCTTCTAGTTCTTCCATGGAATGTAACTTTGCCTTGGTCATGAATGATTTGGCTTGTTTAGCATCGCCTAGCAACAACGTTGCTAACTCTGTAAATGTAGATCGCATCTGATCGATATCTAGATACGCTACTTCTACACACAAACTACAATCAGGTACTCTGCGTTTTTTCACAAAAGCCCGCATCATCTTCACTGCATCAGGATAACTTACATCAGCCATACGATAGGTCTTACCATCTATATCTAAGAATAAATCTACTGCATCCTGCGTTTTACCTACACGTGCTTTCATGGCTGTACATCCATCGATAGCATGAGGTGGATATAATTCTATAAACATGAAAAATCCATCATGCATAGCCTTGAGGGTATTATCTATGCCTACTATGTTAAAACCATTTCGATTATAATCAGGACTCTTCAAACGCCATTCTTCATAGTTATCGAAGAGTTTTTCTTGAATCCAATTGTAAAAACTCATATATACTCTCCACTATATACTGCTACTTATATGTAATACATATCTTAATAAATGTCTTAATATGTATCTTAATTATAGCATTATTAAGGAATACTTATAATAAAAGCACCGCACTTTTACATTTAAAAGAAATACATATCGCAAAGACACTGTACAAGACACTATAATCCCATATTTAATAGAAAAAAATACTCCTACAAGATACGTCTTGTAGGAGTATTGATCACACTATTTGGATTCTTATTTAGGTTCTAATTATTTAGATTCTAATTTAGCTGCCAATTCAGTATATTTTCGTTCTAACTCATTATATTTTTCAGATAGGTCTTTCATATCTTTCTTGAGTTGTGTAGCATCTTCAGTAGTTACCTCTTCAGAGCTTTTACCAAATTTAAAATTGGCACCTAAGCTAATAGAATTACGGCCGTTACCAACGGTAGTAGCAGCATTAAACATGGTGTTTTTATTAGGGCGATAGAACGCACCTAACGCCGCTGCATTAGCATTTTTATAGTTACCAAAGCCAACGGAGTAGGACCATTTGTCATGTTTATCAAAATCTAATGGATGCAAGCCAGCTAGTGCTGCAGAAGCAGCCGCTACGCTAGATACTTGTTGATCAGTGTAGGATTTAGCTTCATTTAAGCTATTAGCACCGCCATTAATAATACGATTATTTAATGTATTAATATCGCCTTCTATGGTAGTGATACGGTTTTCATGATTATCTACCACGTCTTTAATAGCATGTAGTTGGGAGCCATTAACTGCATCAGTAGATGTCGCAGATACACGGCCTGCTGCTACATTTGTAATGGTGCGTTCTGCACCACTATCACCAATGCTCAATGTACCAACCGCATTTCCACCAGCAAAGTTATAGGTTCTGCCGCCGATAACACCAGAATTAGTAGACACTGCTGTAGCAGTAACAGACTTAGCACCTAATGCAATACTATTGTCTGTGGCAGCCTTCGCATTCGTACCAATAGCGATGGAGTTTTCATTAAGAGCTTTAGCTGCATTTCCGATTGCAGTAGCGCTTTTACCAGAAGCCTCCGCTACAAAGCCAATAGCATTGGATGCAAAGCCTGTCGCTTTAGAAAGGCCAATCGCATTAGCCGCTCTGCCGGAAGCTACGGAAGACACACCAAGTGCTGTGGAGTATGTATCAGATGCTTGCGCATTATCACCGATAGCAGTGGATTGAGCACCAGTTGCTTTGGAAATAGTACCTACTGCAGTACCACCCCAACCAGTTGCTACAGAGTCAGTACCAATGGATACTGCTAATTCATCTGCTGTCGTATTTCTACCAATTACAATGCTACCCGCTTTAGCAATATTTGCGGCTTTGCCGATAGCAATAGAATCCACACCAGTTACAGATGCATTTGTACCGATAGCGATACCATTTTCCTTAGTTGTACTTGCACTATGACCAATTGCTAAAGAGTCCTTTTCTGCTGCGTTAGCTAATGTACCAGCAGCAAAGGCACTTTTACCAGCACTAGTAGAATAGTTGCCTAATGCTACAGAGTCCTCATTAGAAGCTGCAGTTTTAAAGCCCAATGCGGTAGAATACGCACCGCTAGCATTTGCATAAGATCCCACTGCAGTTGTATTCATAGCAGTTGCTTCCGAATTGAAACCAAATGCAGAGGACTGATTACCAGAACCTGTGGAGCTATAACCTACTGCTGTAGCGTAATCATTTTTTGCTTTTGCATTATAGCCAATCGCTGTGCCCATAATGTTATTGGCCTTTGCATTATTACCAATAGCAACTGTATTTAGAGCAGTTGCTTCTGCTTTACGACCAATGGCATACGCATCATCGCTTGTTGCTTTCGCAGTATCACCAAAGGCGATAGCATTATTGCCTTGCACCTTAGCACCAGTACCACCTACCAAAGCATTATTACCTTTAATGGTATTATTCTTACCTAAAGCCACAGAGTCATGTCCGTCAATACTATTATATGAACCAACTAATAAAGAATTAATCGCATTGTCATTATTGGCATGGCCAAAGCCGCCTACGATATTATTAGTACCACCAACAGTATTGCTAGTACCTACTACCAAGCTGTGAGTAGCAGAGTTTGTATTATACCAACCTGCTACGATACTCCCTGGGCCAGATACAGTATTATTAGTACCAGAGGTGATAGTATCATTAGCGGAAGGTCGAACGGTATTCTTGTCGCCACCAAGCAATATATTTTTTACAGGGGAGAACATACCCTGCTCAACTTTATTATCCCCACCATAGGCAATAGAATTTTTCATGCTTAGTGGCGCAGCAGTTGTAGCACTAATATCCAAATTGGATGCTGCAAACGCTGTTGTAGTAATACCTGCGGTAATCATAGCCGTTAACAGTAATTCTTTTTTCATTTCGTTTCCCCCTTTTAAGACAACACAAACAATAAACCTAAAAAAAGATTCAAACCTATCTAATGGAACTTGAATCTTATTGTACCCCTCTATACACTATTCATTGTCAAAATATGAATAAAATATGAATATTACTCTAATATTATAAGTCTAGCTCATAAGAATTGCAAGATAATACAAAAAAGAAGGCATACTACTTATAAAAGCTGTATGCCTTCTTTTCTATACTGGTGCGCCTAACCGGAATCGAACCAGTGACACGCAGTTTAGGAAACTGCTGCTCTATCCTACTGAGCTATAGACGCATGTATACTTTATTATATCGTTTTTAATAAAGTATACGCAAGGCATCCTTATTGTTGTAGGTATTGGTTATTCACTTGTTTTTGTTCTTCTGGGCTTAGGTTTTGGTAGCCTTTCGCTAATGCACTCACCCAAGATCCGTAGGCAGGGTTTGGGAATACCACAAAGGTAGTACCAAAGTCCTCTTTATGAGTATCGATGATAGCATTTCTTTCAGCTAAGGTCTTACCTTTTGTATCAATTGGGAAGTCACCGGCATTATCACCCATGTATAGAACGACATAATATTTTTTAGCAATCATATCGAAGCGAGGTTGTTTGTCAGAGTCTTTTTCGAATAGTAGTACATGGTCTTTATCGACGGATGGGAATCCTAGTTCCTTAAAGTTTTGTACTGTTGCATCATAGTTAACAGGTGCATATCGGTTTGAAACGTAGAATATTTCAACACCTTGTTTATGTACTTCATTTAGGAATTCAACAGCACCAGGCATGGCTTGCGATTTACCTTGATGCACAGCTTGACGCCACCAAGGAGCATCGAAGCGACCATTGCCACTAGCAACGCTTTCACCCATCAGTTTAGTATTATCCACTACAGTTTCGTCCGCATCAAGAACGATAGCTAAAGGCTTTCTCTGATGAGATGGATCAGTAACAGCCATGTTAACAATATTCAGCGCCACATTATACCCCTGATATGCCAAGGCTCTATACTCAGCAGAGGTGCGCATCCATAACAGCCCCATCGTCTCTGTGTCAGCTTGGTACTGCTGTTTTTGCTTCAGTGCTGCCTGCTCATCTAGTACTACTGCAGCTTTTGCCGGCTCACTGTTAGCAGCTACTGTATTAGCTACCGTATTCGTAGCCACTATACTATTAGTCGGTTGAGTTGATTGAACCTGCGCTACCATCGCTGTAGGAACTACAGGATTTGCCTTCACTGTCGTCGGAGAATCCGCCTGTACTACAGAACCTACGCAAAGGCTACCGCCAAGGCAAGCCACCCCTACATACCATGCTAAACTACTACGTTTCATAATTGCCTCCTATCCACATGTGCTCTCTGTATACATACAATACACAATGTAATTCTACATAGGTATACGAAAGTCCTCTATAGCTTTATAGGCTATCTGTGTATTTTAATCGATTTACACAAGAACTATGCTATAATACAGCTGTTGATAGTATTAGAGAGTTCTTATAAAAAGAGGTATATGTAATGAAAGTATGTAAACGATCAATTATTACCAGTTCACTATTAGCTGTATTAGCTATATCATCTACGTACGGGGCTGCACCAGTACAGCCAAGTGAAAGCACAGACGCTGCAGTGGTTGAGATGGATTATTCTAATATTCCAGAGTTAAAAAAATCTATCGAAAGCGCAACACCGGCTATGGTGCAATCTACGCTTGATGCTTCTAAGGGAAAACCTACTAAAGATAAGCCCATCTATTCAACGGTGACTATGTCTGGTAACCGTGTTGTATCCGTAAAAACTTACAAAACTAAAGAAGAACAAGAAAAAGCCATGTTAAAAGAGCGTAAACGCTTAGACAGGGTCACTGCTGAACGTCAGGCTAAAAGAAAAGACGAAACACGCACAGATATGCTAAAAGGTTTAACACCAATACCGTCCTATCCACCTGTAAGCGAAACACGCGTATTACAAAGCGAAATGTTCTCTAGACCATTCGGCAGACAACTAGATTTGCGTTTAGTAGAGGCCTATACACAAGATTATGACAAGGCCAAACCTGGCGATATTTATGTCTATGCAGATTATGTGGACTACACATCTAAACAGCTATTAGGTGAAAAAGATGGTACCACTGCTATTTCAGCTATGATTCTACGTGTAATCATGAGAAAAGACGAAAACAAGGCTTTCAGCATTGATGTAAATGCGTACTTCATAAATCCAACAACACATACCATTTCCATAAGTCGTTCTGAAGATACAAAGGGCATCGATATCAAGAAGGACGAAAGATCTGAGGCCGTATTTAAACTACCTTCACACCAACTACAAGCCGGCGATCCTCAGTATGAAATTGCTAAGCTTATGTACCAGGACTTAACTAATAAGAAATTTGATTAGCAGTATAAATACACTCACCACGACAAAAGCCCCTCCTTACTATGAGCTACATAGCAAGAAGGGGCTTCGTCTTAACTTAAGGAAGTTCTTTTAATCGTTTGTATTATTCAGATAGAGTATCTATATTATGTAAATAGCATCTATAGTACTATTTATTTTACGTCACTGAAATCGATGTTCATACCCAATGCTTTAGCAACGCCTTCACCATAAGCTGGATCGCATTGGTAGCAATGTTTTGCATGGCGTTCTTTAATGAAATCAGGTACACCATCCATAGCTGCTGCTGTATTTTCGAACAAGATTTGTTGTTGTTCAGGGCTCATGAGACCGAACAACTTACCTGGTTGTGTGTAGAAGTCAGAATCGTCTTCGTAGAAGTCGTATTGGTATGCTGCACCAGATACGTCTAAGCCAGGATTTTTGAATTGAGGTTGTTCAGCCCATTCACCGAAGCTGTTAGGTGCATAGCCAATTGTGGAGCCATGGTTACCATCTACACGACCTTGGCCATCACGATGGTAGCTATTTACAGGACATTTAGGTGCATTAACAGGAATTTGATGGTAGTTAACACCTAGGCGGTAACGTTGTGCATCGGCATAGGAGAACAAACGACCTTGAAGCATTCTATCAGGAGAGAAAGAAATGCCTGGAACGATAGTAGAAGGTGCAAACGCAGATTGTTCTACATCTTGGAAGTAGTTTTCTGGATTGCGATTAAGCTCCATTACACCTACTTCGATTAATGGGAATTCATCGTGGTACCATACTTTTGTTAAGTCAAATGGATTGTATGGCATGTTGTTAGCTTGCTCTTCTGTCATCACTTGGATGCATAATTTCCATTTAGGGAAATCACCGCGTTCAATAGCATCAAATAGGTCACGTTGATGGCTTTCACGGTCATTAGCCACAAGCTCAGCCGCTTCAGCATTGGAGAGGTTTTCAATCGGTTGTTGGCAAACCCAGTGGAATTTAACCCATACGCGTTCATCGTTTTCATTGATGAGACTGTATGTATGGCTACCAAAACCATGCATTGTGCGGTAGGATTTAGGAATACCACGGTCACTCATTACGATTGTTACTTGGTGAATGGCTTCTGGCAAGCTAGACCAGAAGTCCCAGTTTGCTGTTGCATCGCGAAGGTTTGTTTTCGGATTGCGTTTTACAGCGCGGTTCAAATCAGGGAATTGCAATGGATCGCGGATGAAGAATACAGGTGTGTTGTTACCCGCGAGGTCCCAGTTACCTTCTTCTGTATAGAATTTTACAGCAAAACCACGAATATCGCGCTCTGCATCAGCGGCACCACGTTCGCCTGCAACTGTGGAGAAACGTACAAATACTGGTGTTTCCTTGCCTACTTCAGAGAAAAGTTTTGCTTTTGTATATTTAGTAATATCATTTGTTACTTTGAAAGTACCGAATGCACCAGACCCTTTTGCGTGCATGCGGCGTTCAGGAATTACTTCACGCGCAAAATGACCTAATTTCTCCATCAACCAAACATCTTGCATCAATACAGGACCACGTTTGCCTGCTGTTGCAGAATTGCGATTCTCCGGCACAGGAGCGCCAAAGGCTGTCGTTAGTTTTTTTTCATCACTCATATTATTGACTCCTACTTAGAAAAATAAAAATAATTGTTTTTACATAACTTAACACTTCATATAATCTTAATGAAAACAATGATTATTAGAAGACAATCATTAACGGATAATCATTATCCATTATTTCTCTTCTAATTTTATCATATCTTTTTAAACAAAACAATACTGATTCTGTATAAATAGTGTATACATC
>DXZL01000110.1:0-1138 GCA_019419725.1 Veillonella sp.
TCGTAGTTGGCGATACTGAAGGTAACAACTTCTACGAACAAGGCCAAAAACCTTATAGAAAAATCTAATATCACCGTTGAGTGATTGAAAGAGGCTTGCTAATGCAAGCCTCTTTTTTTTCTATAGATATTCAATAACTATCACTGTACATGTATATATTTAATGATTATTACATTGTTTATTAGTATGATAGTAATATATGAAATTACTTTTATAGTTTATATATTATTATGTTAGATTCACCTTTGCTTAGTAGAGTAAAGTCTACCGATTCTATCCATTTTGTGATAATATACATATAGATTTATACATTCAGAGTGAGTGAGGCGATATGATGACTTCTGTAGAAACTATTCGTCAGTCAGTGCGTACAGCGATGGCTGAATTACTAGATTTGGCAAAGGTTCGAGAAGGTCAATTATTCGTGGTGGGGTGTTCCACTAGCGAAGTTATGGGTAAGAAAATTGGCACTGATTCCCACATTGAGGTGGCTCAGATCCTATTTGATGAAATATATAAAGCTGTTAAAGCTAAAGGTCTTAATTTGGCCGTTCAATGCTGTGAACATATTAATCGAGCTCTTGTTATGGAACGAAGTGCAGTAACATGGGAGGAAGAGGTTAATGTAGTACCTCAACGTCATGCAGGTGGAGCCATGGCTGTTACTGCCTATGAACGTTTTGACGATCCAGTGATGGTTGAATTTATTAAAGCTGATGCAGGTATCGACATCGGGGACACTTTCATAGGTATGCATATGAAACATGTTACTGTACCAGTGCGCCTCAGTATTAAAGAAATTGGTGAGGCTCATGTAACTGCTTGTCGTGTTCGACCTAAGAGCATTGGTGGTGAACGTGCTGCATATAATGAAGCGTTGATGTAGGGGGATAGTATGTCAAACGTAATACCATATTTTGTATTAGCTGTTGTGGCGCTTGGATTTTTTGCTATTTGTTACGCCGTTTTTAATCGTAATGATAGTGAAAGCCAAGCTAAAGATGAGCACCATGATAGATCTGTTACTAAGTTTGATGGTGAACATCATAGAGAAAAGTCCGTTAATGAATCTAGGGTAGGTGATGTAACTGTTACACATGAAGGTGGAACCAATGTGTATACGGCCTCTGTGTTAGAG
>DXZL01000110.1:1238-2492 GCA_019419725.1 Veillonella sp.
ATTGTTCTTGATGCTGTTACAGATGAACTTCGCAATCGAGCTAATTCTGTAGAGGATACGATTGCTATGGGCGAATCTGTAGAGGCTCTTGAAGCTGATGAAGCAGAAAATATTGAGGCTACACAAATGATTGGTGGGGTCGATGAGATTAAAACAGCAGAAGGCCCATCTGTATTGGATGAAACGCGCTTGTTTGATGCTTCAGAAATAGAAGCTCAATTGGCAGCCGCTAGTATGGTTGAAGAAGAGGTACCAACAGGGCAATGGGCTAAAGCGGCACATGAAGATAAATGTATTGAATTGGCAATCGCGCCATTTGTTCATGCCTTCGGCGTGTTGCATGGGGATACACAACATTATGTGGAATCTATTACAAGAGATGCATTAGCAGCTCTTAATATTACAAAGTTAGCTGAAGTCAACGCACTTCTTGATAATATTGTTATTCAAGAAGCCTTGATGAGTATGCAAAAGGCTTATGCTGCGACGAATACAGAGTGGATGAAATCCGCCGCCTTAGGTGCGTTCTTAGATGTAGTACAATCACCTAAGTCTAGTACTCCGTACCTTGTAGCCTTTGATGCGTTACGTGTATTGCCACACTTGACATTAGGTCATTTCCAAGTCATGGCATTGACACTATTGCTACAATATTCTAGAAACTCTAATAATTATGGATTAATTCATTTCCAACATTATGTAGAGAAATATATTGAGCCATTTATTTCTGATTTACCTCAAAATAATTCTTTCTACCGTCAATTAGATTACTTACGCTGTACACAAGAGGAACGTGAACCGATTACATTAGCCCAAGTATTATCCAATTCTTATCCATTCGTGTTCAATTATCGTGGTTTCTCCAAGGAGGAACTCTTCCGTGCTACCGATGGTCATGGTGTGGATCCGCGCTATGTAGTACGTAGCTTGAACTCCAATCTATATAAATTGGCATTGGTTGATGAGTCTTTAGCACCACGATTCTTTAGACAAACTCGCATTTCCGATTCTATGGTACAACGAGATCTCATCGCTCTTATGAAGAGTAAACCGACTGCTTTCAGAGGTCAAGAAGCACGTGATATTATGGATGATATTTCTCCAGTTCTCTTAGATTTAGCAGATGTATTTGATCATACGCCTATGTCTAAAATCAGTTTAACATTACTTGGCCTATATTTAGGTCGTGCTCATGTGAAAGCTACGATTGGTGAAGAATTCGATTTATCTCATTGGTTCTAATGTGTAAAATTA